>CAZLBE010000317.1:0-3591 GCA_964557635.1 uncultured Desulfobacterales bacterium | reverse complement strand
CAAACACATGCTTCAGCAGCAACAGCACAACCCTTGACATCACTGTTCCTTTAATTTCATCATCTGTAAAACAGGTCAGATCACACAGATTAAAATGAAAATCAGGTATATACATGGAGAGCTCTTCTGTATGGCTGCCAAACATGGACGAGAAATTAACGGAATTTTCAGGCCAGGGTTTTTTCCCATGGCAGATCAGCAAAGGAATTACAATTGGAAGTTTTTTCTTGTTTTGTTGAAGTTTCTGCTGTTTTAGAAAAAGCCGCCATATTTTTACCATGTATTCCAATAGTTGCAGATGAACATATTGATCAAAATAACTTTTATGCTCAAACAATACATATACATAACCCTGAATATCAGACAACATCACTTTGTATAGCATATCGGAATAATAATCGGATAATTCTTTTTCAATAAAACTATCCTTACAGATTTCAAGGCTTGAAAGATCCAGAATCTGCAACACTTCATCCGGCAGAAAGTTCTGCAGGAAACTGCGGGTATTCTCAAGATTGCTCCACGTTTTTCTAAAAAGTTTATCGTGGGGATTTGTAATTTCCCGATTTTTATTCCTTTTTTTCATGGTTAGATTTTATCTATATTAAAGGATACAGTCAAGGGATAAACAAAGTAAAAAAACTGACACCCCAGAGGTTAACATATTAATAAACAAGCAGTTTAACCCCGTATCGGATTTCTTTTTTAGAGTAACCTTGGTTACCACAGATGCATCGGCAAAAATTTATTTGAAATGAGACTTGCAATTGGCGCAGACTTCATACGTTGCTACATACCAAATAGTATTGCCAATTTTTGGTAATGCACCAAGATAATGATAAGCCTGCATTTTTTTTTGAAAAACAGGTTCATCGGAATAATAAACCGGACGAACCATAATCCTGTGAAGATCCATAAAATATGCCCCGCAATTGTTATTTCAAAGCTATTATGACATATTTTTCAGTATTTGTTCGGTTTTTTATGTAACTTTTTAATATAATAATCGATATTGCATAGAATGAAATCATCCTGATATTTGTGCCCTTTAACGTTGAAAAAAAATGAAAAAGGTATTAGAGTCTCATTTAATTTTGATATCCGCCGACTGTCTTGGGATGACTATTACCTGCAGGGGTCGGCTTTATTCTATGTAAACATTCGGCCAGCACCTCATCTTCGCCCATTTTGGCCTGCTCACATAGCATTAGTATGCTACGCAGTCCCAAATAGACGAATATGAGGCACTCTCCAAACATTTACATTATAAGCCGAATATTTACTATTCTATTATCATTTTTATAATTTGTTCAGAGGTTACTGGACTTTGATCTATATCGGTTTATGGCCGTTCTATAAGAAATAGTGTGTAAATTACTACACCTATTTCATTCTTTGATTCTTTGAGATAAATTTGGACTTGAATCCAGATCCGCCTCATGGTGGTTATAAGGATATTTTTTTGAAATGAAGCCAAGTATATCAAGTGTTCTTGTAAGGGGGCAATGAGTTGGATTTTTTTTATTCAATTAAAGAAGACAGATGTTTTGAAACAAAAATTAAAAGATCTGTATTTGTCTGTTCATTGAGATATGTGGAAACTATTACGGAAGCTAAGGAATTTATCAGCGAAATTTCCATGTCACATAAACAGGCAACTCATAATTGCTGGGCATATATCGTTGGAGAGAAAGGAGAAACATTTCATTTTTCAGATCATGGAGAGCCTCCGGGCACTGCCGGCAAGCCAATACTGAACGCCCTGGAATCTCATGATATGACCAATATTTCCGCCGTTGTTACAAGGTATTTCGGTGGCGTAAAACTTGGAATAAGAGGGTTGATTAACGCTTACAATGGCATAGTTAATAAAACTGTTGAACTTGAAAAACTGATTAAGCTTGTTAAAACAAAGGAATTTAAGATTGAGGTTCCTTATTCTTTTAATGATACACTGATATATCATTTAAAAAAAATTCATGGGAAGATAGTAAAAACTATTTATACAGAGGTTGTTAACCATGTTTTTGAAGTGGAAGAACAGGATTATCCTGCTTTTTTATCATTAATGCATGAATATAATAATAACGGGACAATTACATTCAATGAATCCTGAAAAATGAATGTATTGCAATAGATGATTTAATTGTAAAAAAAGGAAAGAAAATGGATAATATTTATCATAAACTTGCAAAACATCTGAATAAAACACCCGGCGGTTTTCCTGCAACTGAATCCGGAGTTGAAATAAGAATCCTGAAACGCCTGTTTACAGAACAGGAAGCAGAAAATGTCCAATGGATGCGATCAGTATGGATGATTCTGCTGTAGTAATAAACACTGACAGATGTATCGGGTGCGGAGTATGTACTACTGCATGCGAATTTGAAAGTATCAGTCTCAAGCCGAAAGATGAAATGGATAAAGTGCATGTATGGGGTTTAAAATCCCCGTTCTTTTCTGATACTGTCGTAGGCTTCATGGATCTCCACGAATTTATCATTGGCAAATTTTATAAATTCTTCAGGGAGTCCTTTAGATGCAATTTTATCGGGGTGATATTCTGAAACAAGTTTTCTGTACTGCTTTTTCACCTCGTCGTCTGAACAGTTTTCATCGCATTTCAGAGTGGCATAATAGCGGTTAACAGACTTGATATATTTAGATTTAAGTATTGAGTATTCTTGATCTGAGAAATGGAACACTGCTGCTGCAGATTTTAGAAGGGTTTCCTCTTCAGTGCTTATGACCCCATCGGAAGCAGAAACTCTGAGAAGAACATCCATCATCAATTCTATTACCCTTGGCTGGGAATTAAATACTCTGTAAAATTGAAGGGCAAAGGCCTCAAAGCTTTCAGGAGAATTCAGGGCCTGTCTGAAAATATTGATTGCTGTATTTCTGCTTTCGTTATCCAGATGCAGATCATTGGTCATAAAACTTTCAATGGATGCTATTTCCTGCTGGGACACCCGTCCGTCTGCTTTTACTATTTTTGCAAGCATTGAAAATGCAGCTACAAAGAATGTTAACTGGGTTTCTTCATTATCCGAAAGCTTCTGTTGCATATTCAGCCCGGGTTCAGCAAGGTAAGCAGCTTCTTTTTTATCAAATGTATGACCAAAAGCGGCTCCAGCCACCGCACCAATTGGTCCTCCCAGAGCAAATCCAATTGTACCACCCACCATTTTTCCAAGCCAGCCCATAAATAATTTCCTTTTAATTTTTTTTAGTTATGTCTGATATTAAAATTTCTGCCACTAACTATAGTTTATAGCACATGGATTGATACCATCACATTATTAATAAAAGTATAAAGCGTATCAATTCATTTGCGAGTAGCTATAAAATGACAGCCATTATAGATTTTCATATAAAAATATTTTCACGTTTGTTATCTTTTGTTATCAGTCGTTGAAGTTGTTATCAGTCGCTGAAGTATGATTAATACTACTTCCTCCTTTAAGGCCTTGTGCCAAATCCTAAGATCTGGTAATTATCTGAAAACCTGTAGCATATCCGATTTTTATAAAAAACTTGCAACAAATTTATTAATTTTTTATATATAACCATGTTAATGTTCAGAGTCAA
>CAZLBE010000316.1:0-3609 GCA_964557635.1 uncultured Desulfobacterales bacterium | reverse complement strand
TGCCGGTCTAAAGTGCAGGAACTGCGGTCAAGTATGTCCTCAAACAGCCTGCACTTCTTAACGCCCGGCAGGGCAAAATGCCTGATCGCCTTTGGGTCCTGATTGTCTGGATCTACCGGCCGCAGGGGGCTCTGACGTCGACACTTTGAGCAGTCCGGATCTGTTCATAGTCAATTAGCGAACTGTAAGCGTTTACAGGGTGCTGGAAATGCAAGCCGGTGGCAAGCAGACGTACTATTGTACTTCAAATGCCAGCCAACGCTGCATGTGCAGTTCCTGTGAACGTTTATAAATTTTATACATAAGAAAACAGGAAATAAAATGGGTAAAATAACAAACGTTACAATACACAGCGGAATTGGCGGATTCACAACAAAAGTTCATGCTGAAGACAAAACAGGTTACAGGGCATCTTTTAATCTTGACACCCAATGCCCCAACTGGAAAAAAGTTAATGAGATTCTTGGCGGAAAAGAGCTGAACATGATGACGGAACTGTTTAAAGATAAAAAAACAGGAATACTGAATTCAGAAGTGATAAATGTTGCCCTTAACACAATTCCCCATGTGTCATGCCCTGTTATATCAGGCATTTTAAAGGCACTTGAAGTTTGTACCGGCCTTGCACTTCCAAAAAATGCGTCAATAGAATTTGATGAACTGGCATAAATTTTGAAAAAATATGATTTTTTAAAATATTTTTTATACCTTATTTTAAAATAAAGGCTGGCTATTTTTATTTAAACACAATAAATCACTTTAACTACAAATTAAACGATAATTTAAGGAACTTTTTAATGCCAGATAAATGTAATATTCAGATTTTACCCGATGGAAGAAAATTTAGTGCAAAATCCGGGAAAAGTCTCATGGAAGCCCTTATGGAGCAAAATATATTTTTAAGATCTGACTGCGGGGGCAAGGGCATCTGCGGAAAATGCAGGGTTAAAAAGGTCTTAAGCAACGGAGAACATGAAATGATAAATTCATGTCAATTTATCGTTTCAGAAGATATTAAAATTGAAATTCCAGAAAAGGCGATGCTTTCCTCTCATATTATCACTAAAGCCCCTGTATCTTTTCCTGAAGAATTCAATGACAGGTTTATCCATGTAAAAGGTTTGGATACATTTGGGATTGCTGCAGACATAGGCACAACAACCATTGCTATTTATCTTTGTAATCTTATAAAAGGTAAAATTCTTTCATCAATTGCCGTTAAAAATCCCCAGGCACTTTACGGGGATGATGTTATGAGCCGTATCGGAGCAACAGGTAAAGACAAAAAAAATCTTGTACATCTGCAGACACTTGTTGTAAGAGCCATAGAATGGGGAATCAGGAAGCTGACTTCATCCCTTGATATTGAAATGGACAAAATTTCCAAAATGGTGGCGGTTGGCAACCCAACCATGATTCACATATTTGCAGGTATCGATCCTGCTTCCATTGGCATTTCTCCCTATATTCCGGCATTTTATGAAAATAAAATTTTCAAATCAGATAATCTGGGTTTCAGCTTTAAAGATATACCTGTTAAAACACTGCCCCAGGTTTCAGGTTTTATTGGCGGAGATATATTAAGTGCAGCCGTTGCCGTTGATATTCAAAATCAGCCTGAAGGAACGCTGCTTGTGGATCTTGGAACCAATGGAGAACTTCTTTTAAAGGGAAAAGGAAAATTTTTTGCAACTTCATGCGCTACGGGCCCTGCCTTTGAGGGTGCATCTTTATCATGCGGAATGCAGGCGATTCCAGGCGCAGTGAACAGGGTAGAAATAAAAAATACCTGGGATTTTCCGGAATTTTCATTTATAAATAAAGCAGAATCATCAAAACTGAAACCTTCCGGAATATGTGGAACAGGAGTGATAAGTGCCATCGCTCAAATGTGTAAAAAACACATCATTGAACCGGATGGAGCCTTTAATAAAAATATAGTTTCTTCTGCAATAAAAAAAGATGCTTCAGGCAGGATACAATATGTTGTGGTTCCGGAAAATTTTTCAAATGATGGTTCAGATATATTTATCAGCCAGAAGGATGTAAGGTCTGTTCAACTTGGAAAATCAGCTTTGATCACAGGAATCCGGTTTCTTCTTGACAATGCAGGGTTTGACAAGCCGGAAAAAATCATCATTGCAGGTGCATTTGGGTCATTTCTTGACAAAGACGATATGATCACCCTTGGCATGATTCCCCCTGTAAAAAAAGAAAGTATCGAAGTTGCAGGAAATTCCGCAGGTGCAGGTGCTGTCATGGTGTTGTGTGACGACTTGTTCCTTGAAAAAGCGATTCATATTTCAAAGGAAATAACAACCATTGATCTTGCCTGTAATAAGGATTTTCAGGATATTTTTGTTAAACAGCTCAGTTTCCCCATTATGGCAGGATAAGAACCACAAGGAAAAAAGTTCATGTCCATTTCCGAAAATTCAAATTTTTTAAGCCTGTTAGATGTGAAAAATATCGATTTTTTATCGGTGCTGAACCGTCTCGATGATGGAGTGATTATTGCTGACGTTGAGGGAGTCATTGTATTTTACAATATTGCACAGTCCAGGATAGACGGGTTGACTCCTGAAAACGTGATCGGACGGAAGGTAACGGAAATTTATGAACTCAATAACCGCACAAGTCTGATCATGCAGGTTATTTACAGGCATGCGGCCATTAAAAACAGGGCTTTTTTTTACAGGGCATGTTCAGGAAAGGTGGCCAACACCATAACAAGCGTATATCCTCTTTTCAACGGCGAAATCATCAATGGAGTGATCTGCTTTGTAAAGGACTATGAACTGCTGGCCATGCCCATGGCACTTCAGGCAAAACTGTTAAGGGTTCTTCAGGAGAAAAAAGTCAGACGGGTGGGCTCTGTAAAGGAAATTCCAGTAAATGTTAAAATTATCAGCTCGGTGAGTGACAATCCCCGCAATGCCATCCGGGAAAAAATGTTACGGACAGATCTGTTCTACAGGCTCGGCGTGGTGATTTTAAAGCTTCCACCTCTAAGGGAACGCCAGGCATGTATGGACGATCTGGTGGGCCATTTCATTGAAAAATACAATAATCGGTTAGGCACCTGTGTCAAGCATGTTTCAGGGGAGATTCATGAGCTGTTCACAGCATACCAGTGGCCGGGAAATGTAAGGGAACTTGCACATTTGATCGAAGGAGCCATGAATATGGCAGGCCAGGAGGAAACCATCGGAATGAAGCATTTCACCCCGGGGCTGGATTGCCTTGAATCCGTGGATTTCACCTGTCAGGATACCTATGGTTTCCATTCCGGAAATCATGATCATACCGGAAATCATGGTCATATTTCTTCAGCCATATCGTCTTCCGAAACTTTTTTTCCCGGAAAACCAAATAACAGCGAAAGTAACGGCATTGATCATGGACCTGACCATGGAACTGAAAAACCATTGCCCAACAGAATTAGAAATTTCGCCCTTGAAAAAGCCGAGCACGAAAAATCCGCCATCAGAACTGCCCTTGCAACTGCAGGTGGAAATGTAACAAAGGCCGCAATAAATATGGGTATTTCAAGGCAGCTGCTTCATTATAAAATCAAAAAATACGGTTTCTGCCGTATAGACTTTGTCC
>CAZLBE010000315.1:0-3644 GCA_964557635.1 uncultured Desulfobacterales bacterium | reverse complement strand
ATGGAGAGGAAAAGATGGAAAGTTCAGTATTTAGATTGTCCAGATATAAAATTTTAAGCATTATCCTGCTGCTTTTATTTATCCCGTTATTTTTCATGGGTTATGGCATTTATTCAGATTTTATTGAGCATAATCGTCAAAAAATAGAACAGCAGGTTGTTGAAGGACTTACATTATGCAGTCAGAATTTAAATCTTTTTCTCAAGGAAAGAAAAACCATTCTTTCTGCCATAGCTAAATCAAGTTCTTTTGATTATTACAATAACAAACAGCATCTGCTCGAACTTTTTAACAATATAAATAAACAGATCGGCGGCGGTCTCATTGATATCGGCATCATTGATTCCCACGGTGTCCAGATTTCCTATGTGGGGCCATACAATCTTGAAGGCATGAATTACAGTGGACAGTCCTGGTTTAAAAAAGTGATGAAAGATGGCCTGCACATCAGTGATATTTTCATGGGGCACAGGAATTTGCCCCATTTTGTTACGGCAGTTAAATTTCAAAGTGGAAAAAACAGTTCAATTTTTAAAGCAACAATGGATTCAAACATGTTTACAAAGATTATCAGACAAGCTATGTCCGGTAAAACAGGGGATGCTTTTATCATTAATTCAAATGGTATCTATCAGTCTCCGTCACGTTTTAACAGAGAAAAAATGTTAGATAATTCAGGAATAGATGTCAAATTGTTTGATCATGAGAAAATTACCATTATCAAAGGGAAAAAAGGATTTGGAAAAAATCGAATTTATGCGGGTAAATGGATAAAAAATGGCAAATGGCTTTTGATTGTATCCAGTAATGTCTCTGAATCTGCTGATTTTTTCCCTGCAAAAAAATATAAAGAAATTGTTGTATTTCTAATGGCTTTGGTTCTGCTTTTAACTGCCTTGTTTCAGATAAATAAACTTAAAAAATTTGATGATGAATTTGAGGAAATCAATGCCCAGCTTCTCCATGCTGACAAGCTCACGACAGTTGGCAGACTTGCATCGGGCATTGCCCATGAAATCAACAATCCCCTTGGCGTAATCCTGTCAAAGGCCGGATGGATGAAGGATATTCTTGAAGTTCTTGAGGAAGATGAATCCATGGAATTTGGGGATTATCAGGATGATTTTTTTGAAAATCTGCAAAAAATAGAAAAACAGGTAATGCGTGTGGATAAGACCATAGAAAATACGCTTAGTTTTGCACGTAAATCAAAAGCTGCCCTTGAAAAAATTAATATCAACGATGTGCTGGATCAGACCATGGAGTTTCTTGACTATAAAGCAAGAAAAAACCATGTTGCTCTAATTCCCGAGTATGATGAATCTCTTCCTGACATCATAAGCGATCAATCCCAGTTGCAGCATGTTTTTGTAAATATAGTCAATAATGCCATTGATGCCATTGAGGAAAATGGAACCATCCATATTAAAACGGAAAAAAAAGATAAACACCTTGTTATTCAAATTCAGGATACAGGCGGCGGTATTCCGGATGAAATTATCAATAAAATCTCCACTCCATTTTTCACCACAAAGGAGAAAGGAAAAGGCACAGGCCTTGGCTTGACCATTGCGTATAAAATAATTGATAATTTAAAGGGCACTATTTCCGTTAAAAGTGAAAAAAATCAAGGCACTACATTTACAATTTTTCTGCCTGTATAACGGCTATTAGGCTGATCTGGATTTGCCCGGATCGCCTCGTCCAGTTTTTGAGGGCCACTATATTGAAGCATGCAATGTATTATTGCCTTACCCCTGAATTTCTGTAATAAAAAACAAGAAATTGAGATAGGCACATGGGTTGCGGGCATTGCTCGTTTTAGGTATAGATGCGTAATTTGATAATCGGCGCCATGGCATCAAAATCCCTGTCATTATGAAGTAGCACAAGGTTTTGCTCCAAAGCGATTTGAGCAATAAGGCAGTCTATTGTGCTGCGGATTGTAACGCCTTATAATCATAGTTTTCGGCAAATTTGATTTTTCCGTCCAGATCGAGCAAATTGAGCCGCTTACGGGCTGTTACAAATTCACGCAGTGCATTTGAAATCAATTCTTTCTTGGTCTTGGCACCGCTTAACATCATCGCCTCTTTCACCAGTGTGTCGTCCAGAACAATGTTGGTTCGCATAATACACCTCCTTTGATGTTCAATGATACACACGAATACACATAAAGATACATTTTGTCAACACTGATATAAATGCTGTTGCCAGAAAACAGCAATTATGGTAAATCCAGGCAATATTTATGGAAATATTGGCTTTCATATAACCGCCATGAGGCCGATCTGGTTTTGCCCGGATTGCCTCAAAGAATGAAAGAATCTGACAAATTATGGATCGAAGGCGCGAATCCAATAGAATACTATAAATTTGCATTTAATTTCTTAAAAAAAAGATATACCCGGGAAACTTTAAAATTGAAACAAAAACGACTTGGCACAGAGGAAAGGGAATTTTTCAGGATGGTTTACCATGCAGCCTTTGCCAATCCTTTCAGCGATTTAAGGGAAAAACTTGATTTAAGGATCGCAGGGCTTTTTCCGTCGGTATCAAGGCGGGAGAGCATAAACAGATGCACAAAGGAAGTTCATAAAAAGATAAGACATCTTGAAAAAGAGGGCAGGGGAAATATTAATTCATTCAGGGGACAGGATAAGACCATTATTAAAATAGTGTTTCTTTTCGATATTTTTCATAAATTTCGTGATAAATTTGAT
Source organism: uncultured Desulfobacterales bacterium (assembly GCA_964557635.1). Classification (GTDB taxonomy): domain Bacteria; phylum Desulfobacterota; class Desulfobacteria; order Desulfobacterales; family Desulfobacteraceae; genus WGCX01. The sequence goes on along the minus strand of CAZLBE010000315.1, from coordinate 921 downwards.
CAACTGATTTATGACCAGCTAAAAAAAGGTGATGACCCTGTTCCCGTACCCTTTGCCGATGAAGCCATGGCCATGCTCCATAAGCGTGGTATACCTGAGAATGATACCCTGCACTATTTTAACCTTTCCTATCAGTTAAGACGGGCTTTTTTTTTCATATCCCATTCACTTGTTGGAAAGAGTCCCTGTATGAAAGAGTTAAAAAATAATTTATGGAACAATGTCTTTACACATAATATTGATCTTTATGATAAATTTTTATGGAATAAAATGGAGGATTTTTCCACACTTATTCTTGGAGAAACGGGAACAGGTAAAGGAACTGCCGCCATGGCCATAGGAAGAAGCGGTTACATCCCCTTTAATATTAAAAAGAAAATTTTCAGTGAAAGTTTTACAAAGGCTTTCAGCTCGCTAAATCTTTCTCAGTTTCCGGAAACCCTGCTTGAATCTGAACTTTTCGGGCATAAAAAAGGGGCGTTTACCGGTGCAGTGGATGACTATAAAGGTGTGTTTGACAGGTGCAGCCCCTATGGATCAATTCTTTTGGATGAAATAGGTGAGGTCTCAGCCCATGTTCAGATAAAATTGCTTCAGGTTTTGCAGGAAAGGGTTTTTACTCCGGTTGGAGGTCATACGAAATCAAGGTTTTACGGCAGGGTTATTGCCGCTACAAACAGGACAATTGATGATATCACAGGGGGAAATGTGTTCAGGGATGACTTTTACTATCGTCTGTGCTCGGATATCATTGAAATGCCGCCGTTGAGGCAAAGAATAGACCAGGAAGCATCAGAACTGGATGATCTACTTGCATTTACCATTGCAAAAAAGAACGGATTTGCTTATGACGTGCGTTAACAGAGCCTAAAACGGGATATGCAACAACAGCTTGGACAAAAATACCAATAGCTCGGGACT
>CAZLBE010000314.1:0-3649 GCA_964557635.1 uncultured Desulfobacterales bacterium | reverse complement strand
TTACTTTTATTTCATTTTTTGTTGTGAGGTAAATCTGGGCCAATCCAGATCGGCCTCATGGCCGTTATACAGGATGGCATTTTGCAGTCCAATACTGATTTTCTCAGAATCAGGCGGTCCTTATCCCGTAAAAAAAACAAGACCGGATCAGGATGGACAACGTTAATGTTTCCCTTATTCTTCGTCAAGAGCCTGTCTGACCTTCAGGGCAAGCGCATTTATGGAAAAGGGTTTCTGTAAAAAGCTGATCCCTTCATCAAGAACGCCCCGGCTTTCAATGATGTCCGCCGTGTACCCGGACATGAAAATCGCCTTTATACCGGGATGCATAGCTTCTATTTTATTTTTCAGGTCTTTCCCGTTCATGGCAGGCATAACCACATCCGTTAAGAGAAGATCAATTTTTTTGTCATATTCTTTACACAGGTCAATGGCCTCTTCCGGAAGGCTTGCCGCAAGGACATTGTACCCCTTCATTTTTAAGACCTTTGTGCACAGGTTCAGGATCTGTTCTTCGTCTTCAACCACGAGAACGGTTTCAGAGCCTGACATGGGTATCTGATATTTTTCCTTTTTAATTTCCCGGCCGGACTCAATTTGCCGTGGTAAATAAATTTTAAAACTCGTTCCGATCCCCTGTTCGCTGTAAACTTTTACAAACCCTTTATTCTGGGATATGATGCCGAAAATCGTTGACAGGCCAAGCCCCGTTCCTTTTCCCTCTTCTTTGGTTGTAAAAAACGGTTCGAAAACCTTTTCCCTGATCTTTTTGGCCATGCCGCAGCCGGTGTCACTGAATTCAATTAAAACATATTGTCCCGGCGTAACATCATTGTGAATGCGGCAATAATTTTCATCAAAGAAAACATTGTGTGTTTCTATGCTGATTTTACCCACCCCATCAATTGCATCCCTGGCGTTTACGGCAAGATTGATAAGGATCTGGTTTACCTGGGTTGAATCCATCAAAACTTTCCACAGCTCTTTATCCGGGGTAAATTTTAAATCAATATCCTCGCCGATGAGTCGAACCAGCATTTTTATATTATCTGCAACAGCCTTGTTGATATCCATCACCTTTGGTGAAATGGGCTGTTTCCTTGCAAAGGCAAGCAGCTGCCGTGTGATGTCTGCTGAACGTCTGCCTGCTTTACAGATTTCATTTAACCCCTTGTACATTGGATCAGAGGGGGTAAGCTCACTGAGGCCAAGTTCTGCATAGCCTAAAATAATACTGAGCATATTGTTAAAATCATGGGCAACGCCTCCTGCAAGGCGGCCCACGGCTTCCATTTTCTGGGCCTGGCGGAACTGTTTTTCAAGGAGCTTATGTTCGGTAACATCCCTGCAGATACCGCCCATGGCATATATTTTTCCATTTTTCATAATCGGGTAAAGGGTGTCCTCGTATTCCATCACCCGGCCATCTTCGCCTGTGAGTGTGTGCTCAAACCGTATCGTTGATTTTGTCTTGATAAGCTCATCTATTTTTTCCCGATATATTGCAAGGGTTTTTTTAGAGTGCACATCTTCAATACTTTTGCCCACAAGGTCACTGCCATTTTTAAAATTAATTTCATCCACATGATCGTTGCTTTCAATGTACACGCCGTTAAGATCCAGCATGAAAATATGATCTGCAGAGGATGAAATCAATGAATAAAATCGGTTTTTACTTTCCTCTATTGCCTGTTGAGCTTTTTTTTTCTCTCTGATATCCCTTGCAATGGCAATGAAATACTCTATGCCGTCATATCTTATAATTTTAACACTTACCTCAACCGGGAACAGAGTTCCGTTTTTTCTCCTGTGCTCCCCTTCAAGAATAAGCCTGCCTGATTTACGTATCTTAGCCACATGTCTTTCCCATGCAGTTATGTCAGGCAGGCCGCTCACTATATCCATGACTTTTTTTTGTAATAGTTCCTCACGATCGTAGCCAAGACTCTGGCATGCCATGGTGTTAACATCAACAAAACTGCCTGTATCGGTGTTTATAACAAAATAGATGTCATTGGACTGGTCTGCAAGATTTCTCAGCAGTACAAGTTCAGCCTCGGTCCGTTTCCGCCTGACAATTTCTTTTTCAAGCGCCTCCATTTTTTCTTCAAGCTTGAATATCAGTCGTTCATTGTAGAGTTTTAATATGGCTTTCTCATTTGCAGAATCTTTCAGGTTTACAGGAACACGCCCATTACGTGCTTCTTCAACAACATCTGAAATAGCTGCGATAAAATCAGCAGGCTCAAGGGGCTTGCGGATAAAACGGCTGGCACCAAGCTCAAGTGCGAGTTTTTCATCCCGTTCATCAACATAACTTGCAGTGTAAAACACAAATGGAATCTCTTTAAGCTCATCGTCCTGTTTCACACTGCGGCAGAAAGAAAAACCATCCATCTCCGGCATTAAAATATCGCTTATGATCAGGTCAGGCCTTTCCCTTCTCGCTTTTTCAAGTGCATCTTTTCCATTAAAAGCAGTTCTGACCCCATACCCTCTGTTTTTTATGATTTTTTCAAGGATCATACGGGCATCCTGATTATCATCAACGATAAGAATATTCATGCGCTTTTCCTTTTTAAAATATATCCGGTAAAATATCAAACCTGTCAAAGGGAGGCATTATGCAGGCACCTGCAAACAAGGACTTTCCAAATTCAAGCATCTGCTTTGCCTGTTCAATGCCGGCTTTCATGGGATCTTTTGTATTTTCCATCTCCTGTCTCAACCTTGCAGGTACAGCAATGACCGTATTAATGCCAAGGGCTTTAGCACCCCATAATTCACTCTGCAGGCCAAGCCGGTTGTGGTCCCTTATGGTAAAATGGAGGATAGCAGGTTTTTTTGTAACTTCTTGTATAAGGTGGGTAAACACCATGGCGGACATTTTGGGCTTTGCCACAGGGTTGGATGCCACACTAAAGGCATGAAAAGGAAGATCGGCAAAAAGAGCAAGCTTTTTAAGAAGCTGTTCAGGATCATTGCCCTCTGGCGGGACAACTTCAATGGTGATTATAAATTCATCGTGACTTGAAAAAAGATTCTGCATTTTTACCCTCCGATATGTAAGGGAACTATTTTTCGTGCCTTACTCTCCCCAATTCTTAATTACAAAAAAAACCAGGAAAAATTTTCGGGTTGCCGGCATCGTCCGCTTTGGTTGAGTGAACTTGATTTAATTTGACAGATTGTAAAAGATTCTTTTGTATTTTTAATACGCAAAATGGAAAAATGCAAATAAATACAATTATTTTTTGCTGAAAATCCGGATATGCCCCGTTGCGATTATATATTTTTCAAAATTCACCAGATTATTATTGACTATTTTGACAAGAATGTCCTATGTTTACTTTTTTCTATAACCGCCATGAGGCAGATCCGGATTGGCCATGACCTGAAAGTGGAGATTGGCCATGATGACCTGAAAGTGGAGCGGCCCCATGGCTGTTATTAAAAACGGAGGGGATATGTTTGATTTTAATGTCCGGTCTGTATCCGGTGATTTTAAAGATGCTTTCGGGAAAAAAATTGAAAGACGTATTGAAGTAAGAAAAGATCCTGTTTTTTTGAAACAAAGCAGAATTACATTCAGCAGATCAAAGGAAAAAGAAAGAGGAATTGAAAAATTTTATTCTCCTCCGGAAATTGA
>CAZLBE010000313.1:0-3650 GCA_964557635.1 uncultured Desulfobacterales bacterium | reverse complement strand
CCTTATTGCCTGCTGACCTTATTGTCTGCTGCCTTGACTAATTGCAATTACAGTGCCATTTATAAAAAAAATCTGACACCCTTGGCCCATAGGCCTTTGGGCATTTTAGAGCTTTTAAAAAAAACTTTATTGATGAAAAAAATAAAGCAAAATGCTTTCAACCTGTAAAAAAAGCTGGCACCTGTTGTGGTAAGGAATCAGCCAAGGTAAATGCCGGTAAAACCGGGAATATTTCAAAAAACGTGAGAAAAATCTACGTTTTTTTCAGTTCACATATTTACTGCCAAACCTTGTGTAACCTGGCTTAATCCCTGATTGATAAGGTTCAGGCCCTTTTCAAGAAGGATCTGTTTCGCCATCACAGATACACGTGAGAATTTATCCAAAAGCCTTTCAAAGAGACTTGTACAAAACCGAGCTGATTTAAAAATAAATATAATATTGTTTAACCGGTTTCCTGCATTTGTAAAGCACCTGGTGCTTTCTACCTTTTTGTTGGTGTACTCCCTTGAAGTAACTGTTCTTACCGGTCTTTATCAGTGAGGATACAAAAAATATGATTCCCATTTCCTATAACTCCCATTTCCTTTGAATTGATTGGCCCGATTAATTTCGACAAATTTCTGTAATAAAAAACAAGAAATTGAGGTGGGCACATGGGTTGCGGCGGGCATAGCTCGCTTTAGTTTGATAAAACTTGACATACAAGTATATTTTTGAGATACATTATGTCGCGAAAAATAATATTTTATTCTCGATTAAGACCAGAAATTCCAGGAGAAAGCCCTAATGAAATGGTGGCAATATATTGGCTTGCGGAAAAGAGTGTTTATCACACTTGGATGTTTGGTCTTAATAACATTTTTTGGCGGGGCCGTCATGATATGGTTTACTTATCAGACGGATGCCATGGTTGCAGAAATTATTGAAAAAAATACCGCAGCTCTTGAGGTGACCTCCGATCTGGAGATCGTACTGGCAAATCAAAAAGGGTTTGTCTCCTATTTTTTTATCGATAGAAACTCTGAGTGGCTGGACAGGCTCTATGAACAGCGCATTACATTTAACAACCGGCTCAAAAATTCCTATGAATTAATTCGTTCGCCGAAAGAAAGGGAAATTATTGATCAAATAAAATATCAAAATATTCAATATACTCGGTTCCAAGATCAGGTAATCGAATTATATAAGATCGGAAACTTTAAAAAAGGAGAGGAACTGCATAAGATGGTAAGGCCTCTTTTTTTTCAAATCCTTGATTTATGCCGCGATCTCATGGACTTTCAAAAAACTGAGATTAGCATCAGAACCGATAAGATAAAAGCGGATGCAAAAAATTACCGGGCCATCGCCGGCAGCGCAATGCTGATTTCCTTGTTGTTTGGGTGTTTTCTTGCAATCGTGCTTGTTAAACAAATATTTGAACCCATTCGAAAGCTTTCCAATATCACCGGCAGGAAGAATTCCAGTACCAGGGGCAATGAAGTCTCTTCGCTCAAGGATCAGGTTTATGATTTGATTGAGGACGCCGACGTTGCGAAATCAGAACTCAAACAAAGCCGGGATAAGCTTTTGAATTCAGAAAAAATGGCGATGATGGGCAAGCTGTTCGCTGAAACCGCTCATACATTGCGCAATCCCATGACTTCAATTAAAATGCGTCTTTATTCACTTGAGAGGAGTTTACAACTTAATTCAAATCAAAAAGAGGATTTCGAGGTCGTTTCAGCTGAAATGGGGAGACTGGATAAGATCTTGCAAAATTTTCTTGAATTTACGAGGCTGCCAAAGCTCAAGGTGCAAAAAATTAATGTTTCAAAGCTTTTTGATATGGTTTTTCAACTTCTGTCCCTTCAGATAAATAAAAAAAATATTGTTATTGAAAATTTTAAGAAACAACCTTTGCCCGATATCTATGGTGATCCCGAACTGCTTAAGGAGGTATTTATCAATCTGGTGGTCAATTCTTTAGATGCAATGGCAGATGGAGGCAGCATAAAAGTCAGCTGGGAGGATGTTATTCAAGAAGGAATCGGACGGGCCATTCTGATACGGATATCAGATACAGGATTCGGTATCCCGGAATCTATCTGTGAAAAGGTATTTGACCCGTTTTTCAGTACAAAGGAAAACGGCACCGGCCTGGGGCTTTCCATTGCAAGAAGAATTATTGAAGAACATGGAGGAGAAATTACTCTTCATTCAATAGAAGCCGTCGGAACAACCTTTTCGATTATTTTCCCTCTAAGGGAGGAAAATTTGTGAACACGATACTCATTGTTGATGACGAAGACCAGCTGCGGGCAAGTTTTAAAAAACTTTTAAAAGAAGAAGGCTATGAAGCCGTTGCAGCAGCTACCGGTGAAGAAGCGATAACAGCGGTAAAAAAATGCCGGCCTGATCTGGTAATGATGGACGTACGAATGCCAGGTATGAACGGCCTGGATGCATTTAAGATCATTCACAAGATCAAGCCCCGGCTGCCGGTGATTATCATGACCGCTTATAGCACAACAGACACCGCCATCGAGGCGATAAAGTTAGGCGCTTTTGATTATGTGTTAAAGCCGTTTGATATACCGGATATTCTTTCGTTGATTGAAAATGCCCTCAAATCATGCAGATTCATGCGCAGACAGGTCGAGATGGACGCTCCACCTGAAAACAGTTCATCTGATGCAATGATAGGAAAGAGTGCGGCAATTCAACAAGTATATAAGTCCATCGGAAGGGTTGCCTCAACAGATGCAACCGTGCTTATTCGCGGAGAATCAGGCACCGGTAAGGAACTGGTCGCCCGTGCCATCTATCAGCACAGTTTACGTGCGGAAAAACCGTTTCTTGTCATTAACTGTGTGGCCATACCTGAAACGCTTCTTGAAAGTGAGCTTTTCGGCTATGAAAAAGGCGCTTTCACCGGCGCATCCGCCAGTCGCATGGGAAAAGTTGAACAGGCAAATAATGGCACACTGTTTTTGGATGAAATAGGTGATATGCCTGTCAGCCTTCAGTCCAAAATACTGAGATTGATACAGGGAAAAAGCATCGAAAGGCTTGGAGGCTGTACGGCGACACCTGTTGATGTGCGTATTATCGCGGCAACAAACAAAAATCTTGAACATGCGATAGCGGATGGGACTTTCAGGGAAGATCTTTATTTCAGGTTGAATGTCGTCAATATCCAACTCCCTCCCCTGAGAGACCGAAAGGGAGATGTTCCGCTATTGGTCGAGTATTTTCTTTCCAGATATTCAAGGGAAATGAATATCGACAATCCCGGAATAACTAAAAATTCAATCGATAAACTTGAAAACTATTCATGGCCGGGAAATATACGGGAACTTGCCAATACCGTTCAAAAGGCATTAATTTTCAGCCGGGGATATCCGATTAATGAAGATAATATTTTAAAAGCGATTCAGGTTCAAGAGGCCGGCACTGCTATTGGTGCTGAAGAAAGCGAAAAAGCAATCAGCGAATGGATTAGAAACGTCCTTAAATCCGAGCCAAATGATAATTTATTCGTTAAGTTAGTCAATAATTTTTCAAGCATGATCATTTCAGAGGCATTGGTCTTATCAGACGGAAACAAATCCAAGGCAGCCAAAATACTGGGGCTTTCAAGGCCGACGCTTCAATCAAAAATAGAA
>CAZLBE010000312.1:0-3652 GCA_964557635.1 uncultured Desulfobacterales bacterium | reverse complement strand
TTCTTTCTCAATTTACCGGCGACACAAAATTATTGATTGAAACAAGTCTATTGTACATGCATGACGTGAAAATTATCACCCTTCAGAACGGCCTTGGCGTGTTCAGGCAGGCAATGACCCTTGTCATGCTCCCTGAAAGCAGAAAAAGGCGGTACACAAAAGGGGATTACGAACCCTTATCCCACCATTATGCCCAGAAAAATGTCCAGGTTCATGTCATGGAAAAATTCGCAAAGTTAGGTCTTACAAAGATCAAAACAGCATTGAATTTTGTCAGTGATTATTTTTCATCTTCCTGCGATGCCTTTATAAACAGATATTTTCCGGACCAGAAAGAGATCATTCAGACCGCCATGACAGAAGAGGCCTATAAAAAAATCATCCAGTCCCTTGAAAATCATATTCAGGAAGCCGTTGTAGCAGCACCTCCTGAAAAAAATATTCTGGTTCTTGCAGGGCCGGGCTCGGGAAAAACAAAAATAATAGTGCACAGATGCGCCTGGCTGATCAAGGCCAAATCCATTGATCCTGCCTCAATTCTTATTTTGTGCTTTAACCACCAGACCATGCTTGAATTGAGAAAAAGAATCAAAAAACTTGCAGGCAAAAGCGCAAATTCTGTCACCGCCATGACCTACCACGGTTTTGCCATGCGCCTTGCAGGCAGATCTTTTATGGAAAAACCTTTTTTCAGTTCCGCAAGTTCTGTAAATGGTGCTGCAAGCCCTCTTGCATCATCAAAACCTCTTTCCGGTTCATCAAACTTAATGGCTGATACGTCAAATTTTGTTGCAGGCTCCAGGCCCCATGCAGATGAAACCGTAAATTTTAATAACATCATTGACGAGGCCCTTGAAATATTAAACGGAAAAAGGCCGCTTCCAGGTCTTGACCCATCCGAGGCAAGGGAATATCTGCTTGCATCTTACCGGTATATTCTCGTGGATGAATACCAGGATATTGATGAGAGCCAGTACAGGTTTATTTCAGCTCTCACCGGAAGGCTGGAAAAAGACGGTGAATCAAAGATCTCCATCATGGCGGTGGGAGATGACGACCAGAGCATATACGGGTTCCGCAATGCAAGTACGAAATTTATTCAGCAGTTTAAAATCGATTACAATGCAGATACTTTTTATCTTGTTGAAAATTACAGATCCTCATACCCCATTATCCAGGCATCTGCATCGTTGATCGCTTTAAATAAAAACAGGATGAAACAGGGCATTAAATGCAGGATCAATAAAAAAAGAAAAGCCCTGGAGCAACAACCATCTGATATTGCTAAAAGCAAACTTGTAAAAATTGTTTCAGCAGATGATATTGAATCCCAGGCGGTTTTTGCCGCAGAACAGATAAAGGCCATGATACTTGAAAACCCTGAAATAAGTGCCAGTGATTTTGCCGTTATTTCACGCCGGGGAATTTCATATCCTGTTCTTGTTGCCGTGAGAATGGCCCTTGCAAGGGAAAATATCGATTTCTGCTATTCCATTAAAAACAGTTCAGGTTTCCCAATGTTTAAAATCAGGGAAATTCAAGAATTTTTACATTACCTTGATGAATATAACCGGCCTCAGCCGGAGCATGAAGACTGTTTTTCAGACGCAATAAGGAATGGAACTTCTGCAATTAATGGAACTCCTGCAATTAAAGGTAGTTGCCAGGAATTTATTACAAAAAATAAAAGTATAAGTCCCCGGGATTTGAAACGGGAGATTTTAGGGAAATTTGATAAAAAAAATACTTTTGTAAATCAGATAGAACAGATACTTGAATCGTGGTGCGCAATTAACAGCGATATGAAAATTTCCGTTTCCCTTGCAAAGGATTTTGCCCTTGAAACCCTTCTTGAAGAAAGGCGGGAGCATAAAACCGGAACAGGGGTGTTTTTAGGAACGGTTCACAGCGTAAAGGGCATGGAATTTCCCTTTGTATTCATACTTGACGGCGGCTGGAAACAGGAGAAAACCAGGGAATATGCAGAGGAGGAACGAAGGCTTTTTTATGTTGGCATGACAAGAGCAAAACAAAGCCTTTTCCTGTGCAGCCTTAAAAACACCTTTAATCCCCATATCAAAAGTTTAAAAGGGAATGATTTTATAGATGAATTAGAGGCTGAATCCTGCTGCATCCCTGAATTTTCCAATGAATTAACGGTTTCAATTCTTGGCATGACCGACCTTTATCTTGATTTTCCCGGATTTTTTCCAAAAGAGCATGAAATTCACCAAAATTTATCCCGGCTTGAAACAGGAGAGAAAGTAAGCTTAAAAGAAATAAAAAAAAGAATCTATATTGTAAATCAAAATCAGGATATTCTTGCGCTTCTGTCAAAAAAAGGAATAAAAAAATGGAAACCCCTGATGACCAATATTTTAAATGCCAGAGTGCTTGGAATTGTTCAGCGGAAATACAGAAAAAAAGATGAGAGATTTTCCGGAAAAATCAAAACACCATCATGGGAACTCCCCATTGTGGAGATCCTCCATAATTAGAGGGTGACCGGATTAATGATCATCATCTGACACTTTTGGAAAAACAAAAAGCCCGTGAATTAATGCCTAAAGACCTGGCTGAAGAAAATTGAAGGACTAAATTTAATGGCAACTATTTTAAATAAACTTGTTCAAGCAGTACGCGATGCTTCAAAATACAACCCGGATGTTCAGGTGCCGCCTGTCTGTATTCTCTGGCCGGATAAAGACAAACAGTGGGAAGCTGTTATACCCAGGCTTCAGAAGGAATTACCCGAGCTCTTTGTCCTTGGAGATTATCAACCGGATAAACAGATTGGACCAGCCATCTGGCTGAGATGTGTGCTTGCCGGTAAGGTTTTATTTAAAGAAAAGACCTCTCAGACAGATGAAGTGAGAGAAAAAATTGAAAAATTTATATCTACTGAAACCATACCCATATTTTATTTGCCTGGTGTAAGTCGTCAGGATTTACGCGCTGTTTCAAGTTCACCTGACTATTTGAAACCTATGGCAGAATTACAATACCGTGGTGTGATATGGTCACAAGTAAATGCAAAGGACTGGACAATTCTTGCCTTTTTAAAATCAGATCAGGGCGGTCTTGGATTGGATGTAGCTCAAGACAGAGCAACTTTAAATGCCATGCAGCTGGTTTTATATAAATTACTGGATGAAGACATAAACCATCTTATCGGAAAACATCTCGACAAAGACTATTTTAACACACTTTTAACTGGTGGAGACCCTGTACGGGATATTCTTCAGTGGTTAGATCAAGGCGAAACTTTTTGTACGGCCCGTTCTGAAAATGAGTGGAAGGGGTTTATCGGAGTATGCAAGTCACAATTTGCTTTTCATCCGGAAAAAGATGGTCCCATTGCGGTGGCTGAAAAACTTGCTAACCATAAAGGTTCCTGGAAAGCTATCTGGGAAAGATTTTGTGAAGCTCCGACTCTGTATCCCAATATACCCATCCTGTTACGAAAAACCAAAATGCCGGAATTAGAGTTGTTTTCGGATGAGAAGTCACATGGTGCCTGGCCTCAGTGGAATGAGAGAGAAGAAGAAATTCTACAGAAAGGTCTTCTGGCATTAGATTCAAAGCCATCACATGAAGTGCGTAAAATATTACATACTTATGAAAAAATGCATGGAAAACGCCGTGAACTTGT
>CAZLBE010000311.1:2414-3663 GCA_964557635.1 uncultured Desulfobacterales bacterium | reverse complement strand
TAAATGTAGAATACCCTTAAACATTGAAAAAGACAACTATGATATCATAAATGTTAATCCCAAGGTTCAGGAAGTTTTCGGCTATACAGGAGAGGAGATGATCGGGATGAATTTTTTAACCCTTGGAGATCTTGAAAAAAAAAGTTTTGCAAGGCAGTATACTGAAGGAGATTCCATTATAATCAGCTCAAAAGTTGAATTTTCCAAAAAAAACGGAGAGATAATTTTTGTTAATTTACATGCAACGCCGAGTAAATATTATGACAGGGATGTTATCATTGTGGCTGCAACGGATATTTCCGAACTTATTGAAAAGGACTCCCAGTTGATCCAGGCAAGCAAAATGACCAATATTGAAAAAATGTCTGCAGGCATTGCCCATGAAATCAACCAGCCATTAAATGCCATTAAAATGGGCACTGAATATCTGTGCATGATGCACGAAGAAAAAAAGAAAATTAAAAAAACCAACTATATAAAAGTGCTCACCGAAATGAGTACCCAGGTGACAAGGGCTGCTGAAATTGTGGACCGGTTGAAAAATTTTTCAAGAAAGGCCGATTTTTCACGTGAAGTGATAAATATCAACCACTGTGTACAATCGGTAAACAAAATTATCGGCCGGCAGATTGCACTGCAGAATATAGACCTGATATTGAACCTTGATGATTCAATTCCCCCGGTACTTGCCCATAACAACAGAATAGAGCAGGTGATTTTTAATTTATTGACAAATGCAAGGGATGCCATAAACCAGAGGATTGAAATCAACATGGATATCAGCAAAGGAAAAATTATCATTTCAACATTTACAGACAGAAACACAGTATTTATAAAGGTAACGGACAACGGAGCAGGCATAAGATCACAGGATATGGATAAAATTTTCGAATCCTTTTATACGACAAAGGAAATGGGAGAGGGAATGGGCTTAGGACTGCCAATTATCCATGGAATCGTCAAGGACTACAACGGCACCATCGGCGTAAAAAGCACCGAGGGACAGGGCTGCAGCTTTGAAATTCTGTTTCCTGCATATTTCGGGCATGAACATGGACACGAACATGAACATGAAATTGCAAGCAACGTATAGGCTTTCGGATAATTACCCGATTTTAAAATTTGGCACAAGGTCTTAAAGTCTGCCATGCCGGCAACAACAAAAAGAAAAAAGGCGTAAAGAAAAAAAAATGAAAATACTTGTAATTGATGATGAGAAACCAACGCTTTCAATGTTCAAGCTGTTTCT
>CAZLBE010000311.1:0-2314 GCA_964557635.1 uncultured Desulfobacterales bacterium | reverse complement strand
GAAAGAAAGGCGCTGAACTCCGCCCTTTCCCGTGCTGAAAAACGCTTACAGTCGTCTGATTCAAACGGGTTTAAGGCAGAAAGGACAATGGAAAGCAACAGCCTTGTTGTTCACATAAAAGGAAAATTAACAGGGGTTACAGGAAAAGAGCTTTTTAAAATGCTCTCCTGGGATGATACCGCACAAATCGATAATGCAAGACTTGTATTTGATGAAAATTTTTCCATTAACCGCACTGGGATTTCACTGTTAATCGATTTTATTCAAAAATTAAAGAAAAAAGAATGCCATGTTTACCTTGACAATCTCTGCTACAATTATATCAGATTTTTTCAAATGGCAGGCATCAACAAAACAGCCGAGATAACCGAATGAGGCACCGACGATCACGGGCTGGGTCCACCGGCCGCAGGGGCGGCATAATCTTAGACAAAAAATTAAACAGAATACATTATGGTTGAATCATCCGGCATTCCCGAATTATACGATATAGTTGAAAGGCCAAGGCTTTTCAAGCTGCTTGACCGGCACACCATAAATAAACAGGTGATTTTAATAATTGGCCAGCCAGCCCAGGGAAAATCAACTTTAATTGCTTCATATTTAAAACAGAAAAACGAAGCTGTGTGCTGGCTTCACCTTGACAGGACCGAGTCGGATCATACCAGACTTTTTTATAAAATTATCAACAGCGTTGTGCACGCCCTTAAATCCCATGAAAAAATCAAAACATTTAAAATTCCCCAGATCACACTTGGGGCCGGCGAAGATATTTTAAGATACAGCGACATCCTTTATTCTTTATTCTCCATGGTTGATATAAAATTAAACATCGTGTTTGATGACTTGGAATCAATTGATGAAAAAGAATCAGGTTTTACCCTTATCCATTGGATAATAAAAAATCTGCCCCGTAATATACACTGTTTCATGCTTTCAAGACAAAGACCCTGTCTGCGCATCAACACCCTTAAAATGGAGGATAATTTTTTTGTTCTGACAAATAAAGACCTTGCCTTTACACTTGATGAAACCATACTTTTTTTTAATAGAAATTTTCACAAAGAGAAAATAGAAAAAAAACAGTTTGAAATCATCCATAAAAATACTGAAGGATGGGCAGGCGGGTTAACACTTATTTCCGAGAGCCTGCGCCGTTTAAGTGATATTTCTATGCTGCCGCAGAATCTTTCCTTTAAAGCTTTTTCATATTTTTCAAGGGAAATATACGAAAACCAGCCCCGTCATATACGTGATTTCCTCATTAAAACCTCGATATTTGACACAATGGACCCCGAAATATTAAGCAAATTCTGGGATATTGAAGATGTTTTGTCCATTTTAGGATTTCTTGAGAAAAGAAACCTTTTTATCCAGAAAATCGAATCGGGCAAAAAATGGCCTTTTTTCAGGTATAATAATTTATTCAGGGATTTTCTTAAACGGGATCTTTTACGGCAGATGGATCAAAAGCAATATATGTCATTAAACAATGATGCAGGAAAAATATTAAAAAAGTATAAAGCCTTTGAAGAAGCGGTGGAATGTTTTTATTCCGCAGAAAACTTTCTGGAAATTGCAGATATTGTAAAAATAAAGGCAACGGATTTACTGATTAAAGGCAGGATAGGGGTCATTAAAAGATGGGTGCAGCTTTTACCTGAAAAAACTATTTTAAGCGACCCGTGGCTGCTGTTTTACAGAACAATGACACGCAGGATTAAAGGCGGGAAAAACAATATTGCCTCCTTTGAAAGCGCCCTTGAATTATTTGTAAAAGAAAAAAATATAAGGGGAGAGATCCTCTGTATTGCATATCTTATTGAAGCAGCGGTTTTTCTTAGAAAACCTTCCAATATTATCACTTGCTGGATAGACAAAGGCGAGGCTCTTTTAAAGGAGATCTCCTCCAAAAAGAAATACACATGGGCAAGGGCCGTTTTATGGCAGCAGATTGGCTTAGGCTATATTGCCGGCAGCGGAGAAATACCAAAGGGAATATCAGCCTGCAGAAATGCCGGTATTCTTGCCGCAGGAATAAATAATACCGATCTTGGCCTTAATTCTGCCATTATCATGATTTTCGGATATGTTCAGGCAGGGGATTTCTCAAGCGCACGAAAAACTCTTGAAAAAATCGATGCTATGATAAAACAGGGACAGAATCCTGAATACCGGGCACTTAAGAATCTTATAAATATCGATTTTTCAATGAAAAAGGGGGATTTTGATGAAACAGGCAAATTATTGACAAAATCGGAAACAGGGTCAATAACGCAATCGAACAAGTTTTTATTTTTTTCATAACGCTACC
>CAZLBE010000310.1:0-3665 GCA_964557635.1 uncultured Desulfobacterales bacterium | reverse complement strand
CAAAGTCTCTGTCATGCTCAGCCCCGTCATGCCCGAAACCTGCCGCACCATCAGTAGTGCGACTTTATATTTCATGATTATTTCTCCCTGGGCCGGTTGTCTGCCCTTGAAATATGCTCTTTATTTTCCGGTAAGTTTTCTTATCCTGAGCCTTAATGAATTTAGCCTGATAAAACCTTCGGCATCCTTCTGGGTATATACATCATCATCTTCGAATGTGGCAAAGTCTTCACTGTATATACTCTGATCAGATTCTCTGCCAAGAACGTAGCATCCGCCTTTGTAAAGTTTAAGTCTCACCCTGCCTGAAACATTTTTCTGGGTATCGTCAATCATCCTCTGTAAAATTTCCATTTCAGGAGAAAACCAGAATCCATTATAAACAAGCTCGGCATATTTAGGGATCAGGGAATCCCTTAAATGGGCAACTTCCCTGTCAAGGGTGATTGACTCCATGTTCATGTGGGCAACTCTTAAAACAGTGCCTCCCGGAGTTTCATAAACTCCCCTTGATTTCATTCCCACAAACCTGTTTTCAACGATATCAATCCTTCCGATGCCGTTTCTTCCGGCAATGGTGTTAAGATTTTTCAGCATCACTTCAGGAGACATCTCTTTGCCGTTAATTGCAACGGGATCACCGCATTTAAAAGTGATGTCGATAATTTCAGGTTCATCGGGAGCGTCCTCCGGTTTAACTGACATGATATACATGTCATCCGTTGCAGCAGCCCAGGGGTCTTCAAGTATGCCGCCTTCATAACTGATATGGAGCATGTTTCTGTCTGTGCTGTAGGGCTTGTCATGGGTCTGATGAACCTCTATTCCATTTTTCTTTGCAAAATCGATCAAACGGGTTCTTGAATTCAGATCCCATTCCCGCCAGGGAGCAATAATTTTTATTGCAGGGTCAATGGCAAGATAACTTAATTCAAATCTCACCTGGTCATTGCCCTTGCCCGTTGCACCGTGGCTGACGCCGTCGGCACCCTCTTTATGGGCAATCTCAATCTGACGTTTTGCAATAAGTGGCCTTGCTATGGATGTTCCAAGAAGATACTGGCCTTCATAAATTGCATTTGCCCTGAATGCCGGAAAAACATAATCTCTTACAAATTCTTCCCTTAAATCTTCAACATACGCTTTTACAGCGCCTGTTTTTATCGCTTTTTCATCAAGACCGTCCAGCTCCTCTTCCTGGCCCAGATCTGCAGAAAAAGTCACAACTTCGCATTGATAGGTTTCTATCAGCCATTTTAATATTACAGATGTGTCAAGCCCGCCTGAATAGGCAAGAACCACTTTTTTTATATCAGCCACCTCTATTTTCTCCTTCCTGTTTTGTCATCCTTTATAATACTTCAAAAATAGTTTACACTTTTTACATGTTATTTTTATATTTTTGGTGCTTTTCGTGTTTTTCGTGGTTAAAAAATATAAAAAGTGTAAACTCCAAATGAAGGATGCCCGTGTTTTTATCTGTTTTTTAAAATCAGAGTCTCAAGGATCGCCTTGTGCATATGCCGCTTATTTTCAGCCTGATCCCAGAAAATCGCATTTTTGGCCTCAAGGACATCTTCTGCAATTTCCTCACCCCTGTGGGCGGGAAGACAGTGCATCACAAGAACATCATCCTTTGCATTTGCAAGCAGTTCTTTATTCACCTGGAATCCTGCAAAATCTTTAAGCCTTTTTTCAAGTTCTTCTTCCTGTCCCATGCTTGCCCATACATCGGTATAGATCACATCTGCATTATCAGCAGCTTCTTTTGGATCATCCGTATAAACAATTTGCGAGCCTCCATGCTCATAAGCTTCTGCCCTGATATCTTCTGAAACAAAATATCCTTTTGGAGATGCCACAAAAAGATTTAATCCGAGAATGGCCGCTGCATTTATCCATGAATGTGCAACATTATTGCCGTCTCCTATCCAGGAAATTTTCAGGTCTTCATATCCACCACCCTTATTTTCCATGATAGTCATTATATCACTTAACACCTGACACGGATGAAAGGAATCGGTTAAGGCATTTATAACGGGAATAGAGGATGCCTCTGCAAACTCTTCTACAATACTGTGATCAAAAGTCCGCATGGCAAGGGCATCAATATATCTTGAAAGCACCCTTGCAGTATCCTTAGCAGGCTCGTTCCTTGAAATCTGGGTGTCCTGTGTACTCATATAAATCGGTGTGCCGCCAAGCTGAATCATTGCGGTTTCAAAGGCAATTCTTGTACGGGTGGATTTTTTGTCAAAAATAAGTCCAAGTGATTTTCCGGTAAGCGGCCTGTCATGGATGCCCTGATTAAATCTTTTTTTAAAATTTGCAGCTCTGTCCAACAGATATATAAAATCATCCTTCTCAAGGTCAAGCAATGAGAGTAAGTCTTTTTTCAATATTTTTTTCTCCTTTTATTCAAGTACAGCATCAAGAGCTTCAATCAATCCGTCAATTTCCTCTTTTTTAATGATAAGAGGCGGTGCAAATCTTAGTATTTTACCCTGAATAGCATTTATAACATAACCTTTTTCCATGCATTGTGAAACAACTTTCCCTGCATCGCCGTCAATCTCCATTCCCACAAGAAGTCCTTTACCCCTGATTTCTTTGATTGTGCTGTGTTTATCCTTTAGGGAGGCAAGTCGTTCCCTTAAATAAGCTCCTTTTTCCCGGCATTGTTTTAAAAATTCAGGATCGGATATTATTTTTACAACTTCAATTGCAGCGCTTGTAACAAGTGGATTTCCGCCAAATGTAGTTGCATGGCTGCCGGGAGCAAAACCTTTTGATGCATTTTCAGTTGCAAGCATTGCTCCTATGGGAAGTCCGTTGCCAAGGGCCTTTGCAAGGGTCATGATATCTGGTTTTACATTGTAAATCTCGTGGGCAAAAAGCCTGCCGCATCTTCCCATGCCGGACTGGACTTCATCAAAAATAAGCAGAATACCGTTGTCATCACAGATTTTTCTAACCGCTTTAAGATATTCCGGGTCAGCAGGGATAACACCGCCCTCCCCCTGAACCGGTTCAAGCATCACCGCACATACAGAACTATCAATATTTTTATTTAAGGCTTCTATATCATTAAACGGAACATATTTAAAGCCATCAACAATGGGATCAAAACCTTTTCTTATTTTTTCCTGACCCGTTGCAGACAGAGTTGCCATTGTTCTTCCATGAAATGAATGTTCCATTGTGATAATTTTAAATCTGTTGCCCTGCCCCTTTACATTAAAATACCTTCTTGCAAGTTTAATTGCCGCTTCATTTGCCTCTGCCCCGGAATTTGCAAAAAACACCCTGTCGGCAAAACTTTTTTCAACAAGCAGTCTGGCAAGCTCGGCCTGTGGAGCTGTATAATAAAGGTTGGAAACATGGACAAGTTTTGATGCCTGGTCACAGACAGCCTTTGTTACTGCAGGATGGCAGTGTCCAAGACTGCACACTGCAATACCTGCAAGAAAATCTGTATATTTTTTTCCTTCCTCATCCCAGAGTGTTGCGCCCTCACCTTTTACAAAAACAGTTTGAATTCTTGAATATGTATTAAAAACATATTTATCTGATTTTTCCTTTGTATTCATGGTTTTCACCTCTATAGTATTTTTTTATAAGAAATAAAACGTAACACATTACTTTTATTTCATTTTTTGTCAGAA
>CAZLBE010000309.1:0-3678 GCA_964557635.1 uncultured Desulfobacterales bacterium | reverse complement strand
CTTTAAGGCCTTGTGCCAAATTTTAAAATCAGGTAATTATCTAAAAGTCTATAGCACATCATGATAACCTTCATGATAATTTTTCAATACTGTTTCAGCATGAAAATTAAAAAAAATTCCAGGAGACTGCCATGGTGATCAAGGTTGTTAAAATATTTTCTCTTGATCATTATACTTGATCATTATAAGGGTTGTTTATATTCTAAAAATTTGCTATCAACAACTCAATTATTCTAATAAAATTAAAAAAAATGCGTAATATCACGCAATTGGCAAACATAAAGCAAATTAGAAAATAAGCTTGGTGTTGAACGAAAATTACAGTTTTACAATTTTTGCTCAGACACTTTAAGAACAACAAATATGAAATCCGGTTAAAAGTTAATCATCATCTTTTTTTACAATACCTGATTTCAAAACAAAAAGGGGAAGGGTAATGGAAAAAATTGATATACCCAGACTGAAAAGTATTGTTGGGGAAGAACATGTAAAAACCGATCCTGCCGATCTCTATATCTACGGCTCAGACTCCTCTGTGTATGCTCAAAAAGCATGGGCAGTTGTAAGACCTGCAAATACCAAAGATGTCCAGGAAATTATGAAATTTGCAAACGAGGAAAAAATTCCCGTTATTGCCAGAGGAGCCGGTTCAGGAATGTGCGGCCAGGTTGTCCCTCTTCAGGGGGGGCTTATCATGGATATGAAAAGGATGAACCATATACTTGAAATTAACCCTGCAGATGTTTACTGCCGGGTGGAACCAGGCGTTGTGGACGATGATTTAAACGCCGCACTCAAACCCTTTGGCGTTTTTTATCCACCAACTCCCGCCTCAAGCAGAATTGCAACAATAGGAGGAGAAATAGGAAATAATGCAAGCGGTGTACGCTCTGTAAAATACGGCGCCACAAGGGATTCAGTATTAGGGATGAAAGTTGTCCTGGCAAATGGAGATCTTGTAACCATGGGAGCCCATACAAGGGTTGAAGCATCGGGCTATCAACTCCACAAACTCATGGTGGGCTCCGAAGGAACCCTTGGCATTGTTGTTGAAGCCACCCTTAAATTTGTACCAATACCAAAGTTCAGATGCTTGGGCCTTGCCAATTTTGACAAACTTGAACAGGCTGGCAACGCAATTTCCGAAATAATGGCCGGCGGCGTTTCTCCTTCCATGCTTGAGCTCATGGACAATGTGGCCATCAAGGCGGTTAATAAAACCCTTGATCTCGGCATTCCCGATGTAGATGCAATACTGCTCTACGAGGCAGACGGCATGGTAAAAGAAGCCGTGGAGTTTGAAATAGATGCCATGCAGGAAATATGCAGAAACAACAATGGAACGGGCCTGACAAGAAGTTATAAATTGGAAGAAAGAACAAAACTGTTCATGGGACGTAAAAAACTCTTCCCTGCCCTTTCTAAATTCAGTGATGTACTTGCATGCACATCCCTTGCAGACGATATGGCAGTACCCTATTCTAAAATGGCCGCAATGGCTGATAAAATCCATAAAATAGCAGACCGTAACGGTCTTGTAATGACAGCATACGGCCATTGCGGTTCAGGATGCATGCACACAAAAATTCTTATGAATCCAACAAAAAAAGAACAATGGGCATCTGCTGAAAAAGCCGTTGCAGAGGTGTATGAATATGTACGTTCAGTTCATGGAACAACTTCGGCAGAACATGGAATAGGTATTTCCAAGGCAGGTTCCTTTCACAGGGAAAAAGCAGATTCCTTAGATCTTATGAGAAATATCAAAAGGGCTTTTGATCCCAACAATATTTTAAATCCTGATAAACTTATGGATGCCCCTGATGAATGGGTATCTGCAACAGATTTAAGATATATGGCTTCCTGAAAATAAAATTTTTAATTCTTTGAGACAGCTGGAGAATTCCAGCGCTGCCTCATGATTGTTTTTATATGGAGTAAAACATTATGGAAAACCAGGTGATTGAATTAAAACATGCAGAAAAGTGGAAAGACACTTTAAACAAATGTATTAGATGCGGATACTGCTATGAACACTGCCCCCTTATAAAATACACAAGATGGGAGTCAGATGCGCCAAGGGCAAAACTGATCATGATTTACGGCATGCTGTCAGGCAATCTTGAACCATCAAAATATATCGGAGAAAAACTTTTTTCATGTTTTTACTGCAAACGATGCGAAGCAGCCTGTTCTGCAGGAGTACCCCTCACAGATGTTTTTTCCGATGTAAGAAAAGATTTTGTGGGAACTGAATTTGAAGCTGTGGGCACAACCGCTGTAACAGGTGAAAATTGTGTATTATGCCTTGCATGCGTAAGGGCATGTCCCCACGAGGCAAGACTGCTTGTGGACGGAGAAGTTGTAACTGACATGGTGAAATGCCAGAGCTGCGGCATATGCGTTGATGTTTGTCCAAACAAATGCATCACAATCGAAAATGCCTATGGTACCGATTCTGATTCCTTAAACAGAGAAATTAAAAATTTCTTAGGTAAAGAAAATTCCAAAGCCATTGTGTTTGGCTGCAACTGGTCTTTTTATCCCGGACTTCAAACCGCTGAAATATCCGGTTGTGATTCCTGTGAACCAGCACCTTCAGATAAAGAGTATAAAATTCTGATAAACCTCTGCGGCGGCAGACTGTCAAAACCCCAGCTTATCGAGCCACTGCTCAACGGGGCATGGGGGGTTCTTGTGGCATGCTGTCCAGATGGTGAATGCGAGCATGATGGCAATCTCAAGGCAAAGGCACAGGTAAAAATTCTACGTGACCTTTTTAAGGACATGGAGATTAATCCCGACAGAATTCAGCTTGTCCAGATAGCACATGACGACAAAGCAGGCTTTCAGGCGGCAATTGGTGAATTTATGGAAAAAATCAATGAATTAGGACCATTGAACACTTAAAACTCAGCCATAAAAAGGAGTAACCGTTCACAGTCAATTCGCGAACTGTAAGCGTTTACTAAGGTGCTGCAGATGCAGTGTTCTGTGAACGCTTACAAAAAGGAATAAAAGTCATGGAAGTAAAAGTACCATATGGAAAAGATGGCGAGCAGAAAGTTTTGATCAGTGACAGCATGGAGGTAAATTTTTTAACTGCAAATGATGTTGCCATAGGTGATCAGGCTGATGTTATTAAAAATGCAGTTGCAGACCCCATTGAAAGTAAAAGCCTGACAGATTTTCTCTCTGATGCCAAAGATGTTTTAATTATTGTAAACGATGCCACACGTCCCACACCGACAAAAAAAGTTTTAGATGTTATTTATACTGATCTTGAAAAAATCCCGACAAAATTCATCATTGCAACCGGAGCCCACAGAGGCCCCTCCGAAGAGGAATATATTCAGATATTCGGCAAATATTATGAAAAAATTAAAAATGATATCATTGTCCATGATGCAAAAAAATCCGAGGATATGGTATTTTTGGGCAAATCCTCCAACGGCACTGAGATGTTTGTTAACAAGGCAGGGGTTGATGCCCATAAAATCATCATAATAGGCTCTGTTGAGCCCCATTATTTTGCAGGATATACAGGGGGAAGAAAGTCATTTTTACCCGGCATTGCAGGCTTTAACACCATAGAGCAGAACCACAAACTTGCCCTTGCTCCCGAAGCAAGGGCTCTGGCCCTTAAAGGAAATCCCGTACATGAGGATATGGAAGACG
>CAZLBE010000308.1:0-3686 GCA_964557635.1 uncultured Desulfobacterales bacterium | reverse complement strand
TAAACCTTTCAAGGCCCACACAGGTCATGACCTGTGTGGGCCTTGAAAGGTTTAAAAGATTCTGAATAACTTTCTTAACGGCCCTGGTATGCTTAGAGATCACATCAATATCATTTAGGGTATCAGGATCATTTACGGCATCTTTCACAAGATCGGCATAACACTGAATAACGCCAAGGGGATTGTTTATCTCATGGGCAATACCGGCGGCCATTTTTCCTATGGCACTTAACCGTTCGGTCTGCTGCATCTTTTCAACCATCTGCTTTTCCAGGGTGATGTCCCTGGCATAGACGACAATTTTCAAGTCTAACTGCTCCTGCCGGGGTAATGGATACAGATCAATGGTAAAATATCGGTTGTCCCACGTTCTGATTTCCTTGCCGGTGGATTTCTCTTTTTTTATTAGCTCGTCAAGGATATCGCAACTTTTTTCAGGTAAAGAATTCCGGCAGAGGAATTTCTTCAGTTCCTTTTCCTGATTTTTCCGATTGGTATGGGTCAGGATATGATGACTGCCTTTGTTGGCAATAATAATATGACAGTTGGCATCGATGAGCAGCAGTGGATCTGATATACCTTCAAAAATGGATTGAAGCATCTCGTTTTGAAACCGCATATTTGAAAATGCCACAATATTTTCAATTAAAATGGCCATCTGATGTCCGAGAGCCATAAGAACGACCGGATCAAAATTATGGGGAACCGGTGGGTAGCGCCATGAAATACAGAGAATTCCCCAGTAATTTTCCGGGGATTTTACGGGAATATACAGATTCGTATTTTCAAACAGGATCTCATCCATCCATAAAAGGTCCTGAATTCTTTTCTCCGGTCTGGTAATGGTATGATCTTCTTTCCATGAGTAATAATTCTCTGATGCAACAGTGCAGTGATAAACAACCTGGTCTGCATGAAACCGTTTTCCAACACTTTCAACTACATCTGAAATTAACTGTCTGGAATTTTGTGAGCTGCTGAAACCTGAAAGCAGGCTGACAAAAAGATGGACATCCAAAAGGTGCTTTTCAGCCTCGGTATGAAGCTTTAAGGTCCTTTCCTTCACCTTTTTTTCAAGGTTCAGGGCATAATCCTCTAATTTATTCCGGGCATCGGACAGACAGATGGCAAGTTCTTCAATTCCTTCGATAAGTCCTTCAATTTCATCTTTTTCACCAAGTCTGTCAATAATGCTCTGCTCTTGGTCGCCTGAAAACCGTGTTTTAAAAATCCGTGTTAATTCATGGAGATTTTTCATAACAAGACGATCGAAAAACAGGCTGATGAGTCCTGCAAACAATATGATACCGAGAAGATAAAAACCAAGGTAGTAAAAGGTTACATCCATGACAGGAGTTTTGATTATTTCCACTGGAAAGCCTGACACCACTACGGCACCGACATCGCCAGGCTTAAAATAAAATCCATTGGTGTTCCCGTAAATGTCGATCAGTTCTTTGGGAGCTATGGCTGGTTTTCCATGACACTGCATGCAGGAATCGGTAAATATAACCGGCCGTGCAATCAAATGATATTTCCTGTCACCGACCCGTTTGTCATTCTCCCATATTGTCAGATTTTTATTTTTATTAAACATCCTGATAAGGCCTGATTCCAAAGAATTAGCCATGGAATCCGGGTTTTTGGGGTTAATGGCAACACGCCTGTAATAATATTGGGATGTATCCCGGATATTTAGCCGGGCCATGATCTGTCTTGAAATATAGGAGGAGGACATGGCTTTCAAAATAAACCTGCCTTTGGGAAGTATCCGGAACATGGCAGGTCTTAATTCGGTTTCCACATAATCCTGTACTGCGGTTGACATGGATAGAAGCATTCGGGAGCGCTGGCTGATTTCCGATTTCATTATGGAATTGAAATGAAAATAGATAATAACGGTAATACAAATACCCAGAGCCAGGGCAAACAGTACAAGTCCTGTGATGAATTTTAACCTCAGGTTAAACTTTTGTGAACGCATTTGTTTTTCTCCATTTGGAATTTCTTTTTTAGTAAGCGTTCACAGGACACTGCACCTGCAGCGTTGGCTTTGCCCTTGAAGTACATGAGTGTACGTCTGCTTGCCCGCCGCCTTGCATCTGCAGCACCGAAGTAAACGCTTACAGTTCACGAATTGACTGTGAACGGTTACCTTTTTTATATGAAATGAAACGTAAACCATTACGTTTATTGGCTCCGCGCCTTCGGCCCATTTTTGTCAGAATCTTTGATTCTTTGAGGCTGCTGGGCAAATCCAGTTCTGCCTCATGGCGGTTATAAAAATTAGAATAAAGAATTCTCCTGTAAATAGCAAGACATCTCATTATAACTGCCTCCCCGAAGAGCCACATGTGACAACTCAAGGTTACTGTTTTAATAGCAAAAAAAATAATATCCTTTAATATTAGAAGGTTAAAAAAGTCAATGCATCGGCATAGAGTTTGCTGTTATTTAATATTATTTAATATAAGGTGATCTAAAATGTGCTGTTAATTTATTTTGTTGCTGCTTGAAGAATTATTGTTAGCGTTAACCCAATATTCCATGAAAAAGGAGCTTAATACAATGCAAAAAGAGAAAGCAGAACCACAGTCAAGAAGAAATTTTCTTAAGAACTCCGGTGTTATGGCAGCCGGGGCAGCCCTCGCTATCGGGGGAGTAAATGTTGTTTCCGGTAGTACAAAAGACAATCATAACGGAGTCAATACACTGCCATGGCCGTATAAAAAGCTAAATGTTGAGATGGCAAGAAAACTTGGACATCTGGGATATTACAAAAATGAATGCGGAGCAGGAACTTTTTATGGAATACTTTGGCCATTGCGGGATAAAATCGGTCATCCATATGATTCATTTCCCATTGAACCTCCCAATATAATGAGTTTCGGAGCAGGTGGCGTGGCAGGATGGGCCAGTTTATGCGGTGCGCTAAATGGTGCATCGGCAGCCATTACCCTGGTAACAAAGAACTACAAACCAATTATTAACGAACTCTTCGGCTGGTATCAGGATGCAAGTTTCCCCAGTGATCAATCCAATGAATATGCAAGTAAACATCAGTTTCTGGTAAAAAAGTATAAAAGTGATAAAATCCTGGTAAAAAGTGTGGCAAAATCCCCGCTTTGTCATGTTTCAGTTACCCATTGGTGCAAAGCTTCGGGCTTAGCCTCCGGCTCCAAAGAACGAAGCGAGCGCTGTGCCCGTCTCGCAGGTGATGTGGCAGCCCGTGCAGTGGAATTATTAAATCTCGATGCCGCAGGTAAATTTAAACCCACCTATGCATTTTCAGCAGAAGTGGCAGGGTGCAGAAAATGTCACTTTAAAGGCAAGGATTATGAAGCAGGACAATTTACACGAGGCAAAATGGACTGCACATTATGTCATGAACCGCATGAAATTAAAACCGAATAAAAATATTAGAATAACCGCATACAACTGGATTGTCAACTCCGGGGGGTAATATCATGCCGTCCATGGATCAAATGATAACGGTATCGGCAGTCCCGATAAAAATTGTGAAGTGCTGGTAACAGGTAATTTTAAACTGAGTTTTGACCATTTAAGAAAAAATCTTAACGGTATTAATGCCTGGATACTGGTCCTTGACACCCATGGGATTAATGTGTGGTGTGCTGCAGGTAAGGGCACTTTTTCAACAAAAGAACTTGTAAAACGAATTAAAG
>CAZLBE010000307.1:0-3697 GCA_964557635.1 uncultured Desulfobacterales bacterium | reverse complement strand
CCCTTTTTATAAGTTTTGCCATAAATGTTTTAACAAATTTTCTAAATCTCGGGAATATAAATGACAGTGTTCCCGAGGAGTTCCAATCTTTTTACGACGGAAAAAAATATAAAAAATCCCAGGAATACCTTAAAAAATGTACCATTTTTGATTTAAAAGTATCGGCATTCAATTTTGTGCTGATACTTTTTTTCTGGTTTCTCAAGGGATTTCCCTTTGTTGATTCAATTGTCAGATCATGGCATTTCGGGCCGGTCACATCGGGGCTGTTATATTCAGGCATCCTTCTTTTACTCAAAGGTATTATTTCCCTGCCTTTTAATATCTACTCAACCTTTGTTATTGAACAGAAATTCGGATTCAATAAGACAACGCCTGCGCTGTTTATTACAGATCTTATCAAGTCTGTTATTATTTCATCTGTTATTGGAGGAACACTTCTCTTTTTAATACTTTCATTTCTTGAATATGCCGGTAATATGGCATGGCTCATGTGCTGGGCTGCAGTAACGGTTTTTTTACTTGCTGTACAATATAGCGTACCCACATGGATAATGCCTCTTTTTAATAAATTTATTCCCCTTGAGAAAGGAGAATTGAGAAAAGCGATAGTCAGCTATGCCAAGTCAATAAATTTCCCTTTAAAAAATATTTTTGTTATGGACAGTTCAAAGCGAAGTACAAAATCCAATGCTTTTTTTACAGGTTTCGGTGACAATAAAAGAATAGTACTTTTTGATACATTGATAAAGGAACATACAATAGACGAGCTTGTTGCTGTTTTAGCGCATGAAATGGGTCATTTTAAGAAAAAACATATATTAAAAAGGATTATTCTTGCAATACTTCAGATGGGATTAATATTTTTTCTTATCTCTGTTTTTATTTCAAGTGATGGTCTTTTTAAAGCTTTTTTCATGGATCACAAATCGGTCTATGCAGGACTTATTTTCTTTGGAATGCTTTATTCTCCGATAGACTTTTTCATATCCATGATAATGCAGGCAGTATCAAGAAAAGATGAATATGAGGCTGACAGATTTGCAGCAGAGACCATTCATGATAAAGAGGATATGATAAATGCCCTTAAAAAACTTTCTGTTCACAATTTATCAAATCTTTTTCCTCACCCGCTTTATGTGTTTTTTAATTATTCACACCCTCCTGTGATGGAAAGAATCAAGGCTATCAGAAAGTTTTCTTTATAGTTTCATACATTGTAAGCCTTTTTTTTAATATCAATAAACTGATCCATTCTTCACATAAATTTTCAATTCTTTTTTCAGCATTGTCAGGATTCTCCATTTTTGATTTCATTCTCTGAACAGCTTTTGATAATTCCACATTATTTTCATCCTTTGCAAGAAGAGATGAATAATTTTCAAAAGCCTTTGAATAATAGCCTTGATGTTCATAAAGGCGTGCAAGTTCAAGTGTATGATATTCTTGTTTCATAATCATTTTTTTCCTTTTAAGATTTGCTTTTTTATATGAAATAAAACGTAAGTTATTGCGTTTATTGGCTTCGCGCTTTCAGCCCTAAATTTGTTGTGAGGCAAATCTGGGCCAAATCCAGATCCGCCTCATGGCGGTTATAGATTACTTTTTGGATTTTCCCTTAAATCTGAAAACAAATTCATCAGGGGCCGCCATACCAAATTCATGCCTCGCTATATACTCGATATATTCAGGGTCATGGTTAAGCCTGAATATCTTTTCTGCAATAGCTGTGTTCTCTTTCTTAATTGCCCTGTTCTCCGTTAAAATTTTCTGTTCTTCTCTTCGAAGATTCAACCAGTCCCTTAAACCGCTTTTACTGAATATTATGAGATAAAAAAGTGTTAACAGCATCAGAACAACTAAAACGGAAATAATTTTATTCAGTACTTTTGTCATATATATCACTTAAGTATCCTGTAACGTCTTACTACTGGTTTTTTTGTCACAAAAAACAAAAAAACGCTATATGGTATCAAATTTTAAGATTTGGCACAAGGCCCCTTACCCTTACCAATATTTTGTTCTTTGTTTACAATGCTTTTCAACAAGACAAATTCGGGGCTGTTCATTGCGGCGCAGATTCCTGTATAAACGCCAATACCAAGTATAACGCATCCTGTAACAGCAACAAGCAGGGTGGTTTTATGGCTGTAATTTTCAAATTTAACAAAAGATAAAACAAAATAGACAGTCTTGTACATTATAAAAGACGCAAAAACAGATCTGCAGACAGATATACTTATATCCTTCACAGGAAATAGATGGCCGGAAAATGAAAAAGCAGCTTTTACGAGAAGAAAAAAATTGATTGCTGCAGAAAGGGAAATCGATAATGCAAGCCCTTCATATCCCATAGTCTGCATAAGAAAAAATGATAAAACAATATTGACCCCAATGGAAACAAGGCCTGCTTTAAACGGAGTGGCGGTGTATGATAATGCATAAAAATAATTAACAAACAGTCTTGTACCTGCAAATGCCCATAATCCGGCGCAGAGGAAGAAAAGTGCCCTGCCTGTTCCTTCTGCAGCATTAAGGTCAAAAGCTCCGTATTGAAACAAAAGAGAAACAATGGGTTTTCTCAACACTATAAGGCCGGCCATTGAGGGGATTGTAATAAAAAAGACAAGTTTTATCAGTCCGGTAAACTGTTCTGTGAGTTCATCAAATTTTCCAAGTGCAGCTTTTTCTGTAAATGCCGGGAAAATCGCAATGGAGCCTGAAACGGCAAAAAGTGCCAGGGGAAACTGTACAAGCCTGTCTGCATAGTAAAGATATGATATACTTCCACAGGTAAGATTTGATGCCATTATTGTACTGATAAAAATATTTATTTGAAAGCCTGATGCACCTATCATGGCAGGAAAAAGCCTTTTGCCTGCTTTTAACGCCTTATCATGGAAAAGAAAAGTTTTCTTAAAAAATCGAAAGCCTGTCTTTAAAACAAAGGGGATCTGCATGGCAAGCTGCAGCACACCTCCTGCTGTAACACCAATGGCAAGCCCTGCAACGGGCGTTGTAAGCTGCGGAGAAATAATTAAAGCAAAAAATATTATAGTAATATTCAGCACAACAGGGGCTGCAGCAGGTGCTGCAAAATTTCCCATGGAATTTAAAATTCCCATACATAATGCGAGAAGCGATACACAGAGGATATAGGGCATCATTATTCTGGATAAAAGAACGATAAGTGCAAATTGATATGAATCCGATTTAAATTGCGGTAGAATTAATTTAACAATAAAGGGGGCAGATACAATACCTGCAATGACAAACATACTTACAAAAAAGCATATAATAAAAAATGCAGAACGGGCCATTTCAAAGGCATCTTTTTTGCCCTGATTTGTAAGGCACTCAGTATAAACGGGTATAAAAGAGATACTCAGTACACCTTCGGAAAATAATTTTCTCAAAAGATTGGGTATCCTGAAGCAGAGAAAAAAAATATCACTGTACAGGCCTGCACCAAACGTCATGGCTATTACAGCATCCCTTAAAAAGCCCAGAATACGGCTTATAAGAGTTGAAATGCCAATAATTCCAGCTCTTTTAAAAAATGTTTCCGAAAGCTTATTCATATGTCTGCCCATAAAATTTTACGTAAATATTCGGCCAGCACTCCATCTTCGCCCATTTTGACCTGTTCACATAGCATTAGTATGCTACACAGTCCCAAATAGACGAATATGAAGCA
>CAZLBE010000306.1:0-3698 GCA_964557635.1 uncultured Desulfobacterales bacterium | reverse complement strand
GTTTTTCTTTAAAATTATTTTTTATCAGTCTCTACATGAGACAGGCTGCCTTTGAGGGGAAAATAGATTATATTCCAGTGTATCTTTCCCAGATTCCCGAAATATTTGAATCAAAGGAGATAGGTCTTGATATCGCCTTAATTCAGGTAAGTCCTCCCGATAAACACGGGTTCTGCAGCCTTGGTATTTCCGTTGATATTACACTTGCAGGCATGCAGAATGCCGCCATGGTTATAGCCCAGGTAAACCCTGAGATGCCGAGGACATGGGGGGAAAGCTCAGTACATGTTGATGATATAGACTATCTCGTACCCTTTAAGGAACCCCTTGTGGCAACGTTTCCCGCGGCAAAAAACATGGAAATAATTGACAGAATAGGACATTACGTGAATCAACTCGTTGATGACGGTTCCACCATTCAGGTGGGTTTCGGGCATCTGCCCAATGCCGTTGTAACCCATCTTGATGATAAAAAAGATCTCGGTATCCATACCCAGGTGATAACAGACGGTCTTCTGCCCCTGTTTAAAAAGAAAGTGATCACAAATAAGAAAAAAAATTTTCTTCCCGGCAGGGCTGTTACATCACTTTGCATGGGTTCCCATGAATTATACAGATATGTTGATAATAACCCCATGTTTTATTTCAGATCCTCGGATTTTGTAAATGATCCCAATGTGATAGCTAAAAATCACAACCTTATTTCCATAAGTTCCGCCCTTGAAGTGGATCTTACAGGCCAGATATGTACAGATTCAAAGGGATATCTTTTTTACAGCGGCATAGGGGACCAGGTGGATTTCATCAGGGGAAGCAGTATGTCCAAAGGAGGTTTCTCCATTATTGTTATTCCTTCAACAGCCCAGAACGGATCTGTATCCCGTATTGTACCCCATTTAAGTGAAGGTGCCGGAGTTGCAACAACAAGGGGCGATATTGATCTTATTGTCACTGAATATGGAATTGCTGAAATGAAAAGAAAAAGCATATACCAGAGAGTTATGGAACTTACCAGAATTGCCCACCCCAAATTCAGGAAGTACCTGATTGAAGAGGCAAAAAAGAGAAGGTATATCTTTCCTGATCAGTTACCTCCAAGTACCCAGGATCTTATGTTTCTTGAAAATTATAAATACACCATGAAACTTCCCACGGGCAGGGAGATTGGATTTCGTCCCCTGCTTCCTTCCGATGAATTTGAATCAAGAAATTTTTTCTATTCCCTTCAGGAGGATACAATTTATTACAGATTTTTTAATAAACGAAAGGTGTTTTCAAGGGAAATGATTCAAAGTCAGTGGGCTGATGTGGATTACAAGAGGAATATGACCATCATAGGGCTTATACAGAAAGGTAAAACAAAACGTATTTCAGCCATTGGTTCATATGCAGAAGCAGATGAAGATGCAGCGGAGATTGCTTTTCTTGTCAAAGAGGAATTGCAGGGCATGGGTATTGGCTCACGCCTTCTTGAAATTCTTGAGGGAATCGCAAAGGAGAACGGATACACAAAATTTGTTGCAACTGTGCTTGCAGAGAACAAAAAAATGATAGGCGTTTTTCGAAAAAGGTATCCCCATGCAAAATTTGTCCGCAGCGGAGGCGGAGATATTGAAATTGAAATGAAATTTAAATAGAACGGCCATGATGCCGATCTGGATTCAGGACCAAATTTGCCTCAAAGAATCAAAGATTTTGACAAATTATGGGCCGAAGGCGCGAAGCCAATAAACGTAATAGGTTACGTTTTATTTCTTATAAAAAAAAGGGGAAAAAGCCTACAAATTAAAATCGGTTTTTCCCCCATGGATTTGTTTCTTATCAATAAGAATCAAAAAGAATCAAAATTCGTATTTGACAAGATTATTTTTTCTTTGAACTCAGCTCAGGGAAATCCCAGTAAAAATATTCATTGGCCTGTTTGCCTTCGCCTTTATCTTTTCTTGCGATCTCGTTTTCTCTAAGTTCAATCCTTCTAATTTTTCCACTGACTGTTTTTGGAACTTCAGTTACAAATTCAATGATTCTTGGGATCTTGAATTTTGCAAGGATATTTATTGAATGTTTGAAAAGTTCAAGTGCAAGTTCCTTTGAAGGCTCAAATCCTTTATTCAGGATGATATATGCCTTTACAAGCTGATATCTCTTTGGATCAGGTGCACCTACCACTGCTGCTTCACCAACTGCTTCATGCTCAACAAGGGCGCTTTCCACCTCAAATGGGCCTACACGGTAATCGGAAGATTTGATAACATCATCAGCTCTTCCAACAAACCACCAGTAACCGTCAGAATCAAATGTTGCACGGTCGCCTGTGTAATAGTAGTTATCAATGAAAACACTTGCCATTTTTTCAGGGTTGCCGATATATTCTGAAAACAGCCCGATTGGCCTCCATTTTGTAAGCCTTACTGCAATATGACCCGGTGTGTCCGGTGTTGATATTTCCTTTCCTTCATCGTCAAGCAGTACCATATCGTACATGAATGAAGGATATCCAAAGGAACCGGCACGCATTTTACCTGTCATCCAAGGTGGATTACCTATCATTGCCGTGGATTCTGACTGGCCGTAAAAGTCACGGATTTCCGTTCCTGTAGCCTTTTTCCACTGTTTTATAACTTCAGGATTCAACGGTTCGCCTGCACCCATGGACTGACGGAGGTTGGAAAGGTCAAATTTTGCAAGGTCAAGATTGATGAACATTCTCCATGCCGTTGGAGGCGCACAGAATGTAGTTACCTTTGCAGCAACAAGAGACTCAAGATATTGTACACCGTCAAGGGCTGTAAAATTAAATCCTGTTGCAGTTGCACCGACGTTCAAGGGACCAAAGAAGCTGCTCCATGCCCATTTTGCCCATCCCGGAGCACTTAAGTTGTGATGGATATCATCGGGCCTGATTCCTGCCATGACAGAGGTTGAAAGATGTCCTATGGGATAAGCGGTAGAAAGTCCCACTCTTTTTGCAAGACCTGTGGTTCCTGATGTAAAAAAGCAGAACAATGTTTCGGCTGTTTTTGTTTTTGCAGGTTCAGCAGTTGCCGCTTCTTTTTCAATGTCACTGTAACTTTTCCAACCGTCAGCTTTGCCAAGAACAATTTTGATTTTTGGTGTAACACCTGTAATTTTAATGGCTTCATCAACAACATCTGTAAAAGTTTCATCTGCCATCATGACATCGGGAGCATAGGTCTCAAACCTGAACTGAAGCTCTCTCACGGTCATGGTCGTTGCCGTTGGAACGGTTATGATTCCGCCTTTTACGGCAGCAAAGCTTGAAAACCATGTTTCAGGAACAATGGGAACCATCATGTACATATTGTCCCCTTTGTCCACGCCGCCTTTACGGAGGAAATTAAGTGCCTTGTTACCATTGGCTGCAAGTTCTTTGTATGAAAAGCTTTTTGCTTCTTTAGTGGCAATATCTCTCCAGATAAGAGCTGTTTTGTCACCCTGATTTTTAACGTGCAGCCCTTCGAAAATTTCATCTGCCCAGTTAAAATACTCGGGAAGCTCCATGTAGTTCAATTTTTCAAAAAAAGCTTTAGCGGCAGCTTCTTTGTCGTCATTGTCTTCCATCATGTTAAGATCCATGACTTCTTTAAATAAATCCTGCATACCCATAAGAATCACTCCTTGCTGTTTTTTATTATTGTTAATATGAAGGACATCTATTATGTCCACATTGTGTATAT
>CAZLBE010000305.1:0-3701 GCA_964557635.1 uncultured Desulfobacterales bacterium | reverse complement strand
ACTCTCCAAACATTTACATTATAAGCCGAATATTTACTATTGTTTTAATTAAAGAAGTCAGTGACAATGTCTTTTTGTAAAAAAAGTTTATTTTGTCAGTATGGATGCTTTCACTCAGGATAATTTTAATGAATCTGAAAAATTTTGAAGTACAGCCCTGTCATGGACTTGATATTCAGTCAATTGCACGTTTTATCGCTTCTCTCCAGAGGGCTTCAGGGGAAATACCATGGCATAAAGACGGTAAAACAGATCCCTGGGATCTTGTTGAATCTGCAATGGGACTGAATATAGCCGGTTTTTTTAAAGAATCCGAACTTGCCTTTGAATGGATGAAAAACAACCAGAATGCCGATGGTTCATGGTATTCTTCATATATAAATGGAAAACCGGAAGATAAAACATGCGAAACCAACATGTCCTGTTATATTGCTGCAGGAGTCTTTCATACATGGCTCATCCAAAAAAATATGCAATTTTTTGAAAAGATGTGGAACTGCATTGAAAGAGGTATCAATTTTGCTCTAAAACTTCAGACACAAAGGGGAGAGATCTACTGGGCAAAAAGCCCTGAAGGAAAAATTGATCCCATGGCACTTTTAACAGGTTCCAGTTCCATATATTTAAGCCTTAAATCAGGAATTGCCATTGCATCTCTTCTTGGGAAAAACGTTCTTCACTGGAAAACCGCTTTTTATAAACTTTCTAATTCCATAAGAAATAACATTCATATTTATAATATCAGCAAATCAAGATTTTCCATGTACTGGTTTTATCCGGTACTTTCCGGTGTAATCATTGGTGCGGCAGGCGAAAAAAGAATAAAAAAATACTGGAAAAAATATGTTGTCCAGGGCCAGGGAGTGAAATGTGTGGTTGATCAGCCCTGGATAACCATTGCCGAGACTTCTGAACTTGTAATAGCACTTGCCGGCATGGGCAATAAAAGGCTTGCGGAAATTGTGTTTTCCTGGATTCAGGACAGGGTTTACCAAGACAGTTCTTTCTGGTGCGGTTATACTTTTCCCGATATGGTGATCTGGCCTGAGGAGAAAATATCATGGACAAATGCCGTAGCCCTTATGGCTGCAGATGCTGTTTATTCACTCACTCCGGGATCAAAACTTTTCTGCCATGATTCATGGGATGGTTTTAATTTTAAAAATTAAAAAATAAACTATGTTGAAATTATGAGAAAAGATCACAGACCATATTACATCAAAAAAGCATGGTTTGACATTCAGAAATTTTACATAAGGCATTTTTTAGCACCTCACCTGGATTCTCTGGGAAAAAATCCATATATTGTAAAACCATGGCATGTTGAAATTTTTGGATCTCCAGTAATAATTGGTGATAGTATCTCCCTGATTGCAGCATCTGATAAAAAGACCAGACTTACCGTATGGTCAGAAAAAAAAGATATAAAAGGGATCAGAATCGGCGATCATGTTCTTATTTCTCCAGGGGTAAGAATAAGTGCTGCAGAAAAAATTATTATAAGTGACAATTGCATGATAGCAAGTAATGTTTATATTACGGATTCTGACTGGCACGGGATATACGACAGGAGTATGCCGTCTGAACAAGCCTGTCCCGTAAAACTTGAACCAAATGTGTGGGTTGGTGACAGTGCAATTATATGCAAAGGGGTTACAATAGGGGAAAATTCAATTATAGGTGCTGGCTCTGTTGTCGTTTCAGATGTTCCAGCCCTTTGTGTTGCAGCGGGAAATCCCGCAAAAATTGTAAAAAAACTCGATCCTGAAAGAAAAATTATAACTCGAAGGGACAGGTTCTCAGATACTGACAGAATCACCATGCTCCTTGATGAAAGTGATCGTAAATTTTTAAGCGGCAACACCCTGGCAGGATGGTTGAGATATCTTTTTTTTCCTTCAAAACAGGATTGACAGTTTCAGCACAGGCTGTTTGAGGACATACTTGACCGCAGTTCCTTTTGCTTTAGACCGGCAGGGCAAAATGGCCGCCGACTGTCCAGGGCTGGATCTACCGGTCGCAGGGGGCGGCATCATGCCGTTGCCATTTTTATAATTTGTCAGAATCTTTGATTCTTTGAGGCAATCTGGGCCAATCCAGATCCGCCTCATGGTGGTTATAAAAAAGTAAAATTTAAAACAGGAAAATCAAAACAAAAAAAGGAGTAACAAAGGAGTAACAATGATTATATGGAATCTTTTTCTCTTAAGTGCTGCAGTGTTTATGGTGTCAAATTTTTTACCCGGTATCCGCATAGAAAACTATGGAACTGCCGTTATTGTTGCCGTTGTTTACAGTATCATCAATTTATTCCTTGGCTGGTTTCTTGTTTTTCTTTCCCTGCCATTGATATTGATAACATTCGGACTGTTTAATTTTGTCATAAATGCGTTTATGCTCTGGATAACAGATAAAATGATAGATGGGTTTGAAATACAAGGAGCCGGAACAACAATTTTGGCTTCTTTTTTAATAAGCGTCACATATTCGGTTTTAAGGTTTATCTTTTAGTTATTTTATTTTATCCGGACAGTATATTTCAGGGCGGTTATACCTTTAGCTGGAACAGGAATAGTCCATACTGCATGTTCTGCATCTGTTCTGGTATGGGGAAAGTTTTCCTCTGTGATTCTCCACTGTCCATGAACGGGCTCAACTATTTTAACGGATATTGGCTTGTCTTTACTGTTCATGATTTTAATTTCATAGCCTGACTGGTATTTATAAGTATTATAGCCTGTTGAGTTAAGTTTAATGAACTCTGTCTGTCTTTTGTCAGCTGTGATGTCAAAGGCATTTCCAAGCTTTAATTTGATTACGGCATTTTCAGGTGTATGATCGATACTGTCTTCACCTGCAAACTGCAGATTTCCCTTTGAATCTTCCTTATATACCCGCATAATTCCCTTAGGGACTGGTATGCCAAGATGATTTTTTTTTGAATTTTTAAATTTAAGATAAACGGAAACCTTAAGACGGTTGCTTAAATTATCAGTACGACGTCTATAGTACCATGAACTGCCTGTTTCCATGAGGATAAACTCCTTTTTACATGGGATATTTTCTGCATGGAGCAGGGCCACCTGTTTTGTCTGATTATCCTTGATGTCTGTTTTTCTGTTAAGTGAGTACAGATGATATTCAAATAATTGTTCCCGGGAAAAGGCCTGGTCTGCTTCAGGCAATGCAGCCATTTTAGGGCTTCGCATGTAGTGAATTTTTTTTTCAGAAGAGAGGTTGATATCTCCGGCAACAAGTTTAAGCTGTGCATTATTATAGCTTGTCCCGCTTGTATTGGTCAAAGTTACCCATCCGCTTAAATCAAGGGCAGTATCGGAAGTGTTAAGTTTTGCAACATAGTCAGCTCTCCATGTAAGTCCTCGCGTGAGATATGAAAGCTCAAGTTCCTGGATCTGTCCGGTTTTGCTTTTAACGAGCATGGTAAGGGTCGGGCTTGTTCTTAAATTTTCCGGAATATAGGGAAAAATAATCCTTCCCGGGGTACCGGTTTCTATTCCATTATCAAGTTTCAACACTGTGCCGTTTACAGTGCTTAACACTTTTGCATCAGATATTGTCTCTTTTCCGGTGGCAGGGTTGATTTTTATAATTTTTACATTGCCCCCGGTAAATTTTTCTAAAAGGGACTGGGGTGTTAAAAGATCAAATTCAAAATTCTGTTCAAGAACTTTGAGCTTAAG
>CAZLBE010000304.1:0-3701 GCA_964557635.1 uncultured Desulfobacterales bacterium | reverse complement strand
CCACACTCTTTACAATTGGTCTTCGGCAGTATTCTTGAATAAAGATCCACAACGGAAAGTGCCATTGTCTTGTTCCCTTAAAAACACAGGCCGGGCGCAGGTCTAACAACACGTGCCCGGCCTGTGTTTTTCTGTCAGTTTTTGTATCCATGAAGTATCATTTGATAATCATTGAGAGGTATCAATTGATAATCATTGATGGTTTATTTACTCTTCTGCAAAATCCTCTTTTCCAGCACCGCATATGGGGCATGTCCAGTCATCGGGAAGATCCGCAAAACTTGTTCCGGGATCAACACCGTTGTCAGGGTCGCCTGCTTCAGGATCATACACATAACCGCATACTTCACATACATAATTTGCCATTTTAATTCTCCTTAAATAGTTTTTTTTATGAAAACATTATAAATCTAACCTGGCTATCCAGATTCTGATGGTTAGATGGCCGTTACAGCATATCTGTTTTTTCAAGAACTGCAACAGCACCTTTATAAGATGCAACGATCAGAACAAAATACAATAATAAAAAGAAATATACCATTAAATATTCTCCCTATAGTTTAAAAAAATCAATATGATTCCTCGTTTTTGATCTCTTCCACAGTAAGTTTCTTTGAATCCATGAGTTTCCATACATATACAATATATGCAAGGACAAAGGGAATGCCGATGGCGACATATGTCATGGCGGTCAGTGTGAACATGGATGAGGATGCGTTGTGGATTGTAAGGCTTGACTGAAGATCAAGTTTTGACGGATAAAATGCTGTGTTGTTAAATGCCGGCAGGCACAGGACAACAAAACCCACAAAAACGGTTCCAAGGCCGTTAAACCAGATTCCTCTGTAACTTGTCTTAAATGAAGTTAAGTAAACTCCAAAAACAACAAGAAGTATGCCTGCAAGAAGTAATACAAGAAGAGAAGGCATGGCAAAAAGATTAAACAGATATTTAAATGAAACAAGGGAAACAATCCCTGCCTTGTCAACCCCGAATCCTTTCATGAGAAGAATTGAAAAAAGAACATAGAGCAGAAAGGGAAGGGAAATAATAAAATTTTTCTTTACACTTTCCCGCAGTCTTGTTTCCAGATCGGGATTTGAGGAAAAATCGATACTGTTTAAAAGGTAGGATGCCCCTGTAACCCTTGCATTAAATAAAAGAAAAATTGCCAGACTTAAGTTGAAAATAGAAAATGCCGCTTCAAGTCCCCTGAAATTTAAACCGAACAGAACATAATCCCAGGTCACCCTGTTGTACATATCAAGTGTGAAATTTGAACCTGTATAAAATGTACCCACTGCAGCACCGATTAAAAGGACTCCAACCACACCGTTGATCAGAAGAAACATTTCATAGGTTTTCGATCCAAGAAAATTGTTCTCTTTTGCCCTGTATTCATAGCTTACAGCCTGTACAATAAAGGAAAAAAGTATCAGCATCCATACCCAGTATGCCCCGCCGAAACTTGTTGCATAAAATTTGGGAAAAGCGGCAAAAAGGGCACCCCCGAACAAAACAAGGGTGGTAAAGGTCAACTCCCATTTACGTCCAAGGGATGTGAGAATCAACGATTTCTCCATCTCTGTTTCAGCCACCTGCCCTAACAGGGTCTGGCCTCCCTGTACAAAGATGAGAAATACAAAAAGAGCGCCTACAATGGCGATGATAATCCACCAGAGCTGCTGTAATGTTGCGTAGTCAAGGTTTCCGATCATTTTATGTCACCTCCCTTGTCAAATCCTGTGGATATCTGTTTGAGCATTATTTTTATTTCAGCCACAAGCAGCAGTGTAAACAGCCCGAAGAACATGAAAAACGTGATCTGAATATTTTGCGGGTCAAGATTGGATGTTGCCATTTTTACCGGCAAAAGACCTGAAATAGCCCAGGGCTGACGTCCCACTTCAGCCACAACCCATCCCGATTCCTGGGCTAAAAACCCTAAGAAAACCGATATAAAACCAATAAAAAGCAGCCATTTTTTTTCCACAAGTGTGTTTTTTATGCTGAAAAAAAGAAATGCGGCAAACAAAAGGGGAAAAAGGGTGCCAAGGCCCACCATTATATGAAAAGCATAATATGGCGTTGCAACGGGTGGGACTGCTTCTTCGGGTTTGTCAAGATATCCGTAACCAAGATATGCCTGGTTGATTTTGAAATTCTTTAATGCTGCTGCAGCTTTTGCAGTATCTTTGTTTTTACGGGCATTTTTAAATAATTTTAGATCTTTTATTGCTTTTCTGCCCTTTACAATTTTTGATGCAGCACCTTCTATGCCATAGGTTTTATTGCCGTACACAAGATCGTCAATCCCCGGCACAAAAGCTGTAAATGAATGGTTTGCAAGAATGGAAAGAAGATAGGGTATTTGAATTTTTGCAACAAAAGAGTCCTGATTATCACCTACCTTTTTATCTGTATTTAAAATGCCGAGAGCAACAATGGGTGCTTTTGTCTGTCCTTTGTAAAGTCCTTCAATGGCTGCAAGTTTCATGGGCTGTTTCTGGGAAACTTCATAGGCCGAGGTGTCGCCTGTCATGGCCACATATGAGGACGCAAGCAGGCCGAATACCGCAGCTACGACAATGGATTTTTTTGCCATTTCAACATGTCTCCCCTTAATAAGATACCAGGAGGAGATCGTGAGAACAAAAAGAGATGCAAACAGAAAGCCTGAACTTGATGTGTGAATAAATTTGGAAACCGCAGCGGGATTGAAGACAACTTTAAAAAAGCTGTTCATTTCAAATCGTGCTGTGTTGGGATTAAACACCATGCCCACGGGGTTCTGCATCCAGCCGTTTGCAACAAGAATCCACACGGCCGAAAGGTTTGATCCCACAGCAACCATCCATGTTGAAAACAGGTGAAACCTTTTTGATACCCTGTTCCATCCGAAAAACATCACTGCAAAAAACGTCGCTTCAAGGAAAAAAGCAAAAAGGCCCTCAATTGCAAGGGGCGCACCAAAAATATCCCCGACCATCCAGGAGTAATTGGACCAGTTTGTTCCGAATTCAAATTCAAGAATAATTCCCGTTGCAACACCGATCGCAAAATTTATTCCAAATAATGTCATCCAGAATTTTGTGATTGAGAGCCATTCCTTTTTGCCGGTGCGCACATAAATGGATTCGAAAAATGCGCACAAAAAAGAAAGCCCAAGGGTCAACGGTACAAATATCCAGTGGTACATGGCAGTGAGGGCAAATTGCGCCCTTGCCCAGTTTACCACGCTTAGATCAATATGAGTCATTAATATTGTTCTCCTTTTCTTAAAAAATTGGTAAGCGTTCACAGTGCACTGCATCTGCAGCACACTGTAACCGCTTACAGTTCGCGAATTGACCTTAACGGTTACAAAAATTCTTCACTGCATCAGGGGACTAAAGGAGTATATTGAGTCATCTGCTCTAAGACATAATTGCCCTTTTCCCTGTCAGTATGAAATTTTGTGTTAAGATAATCAGGAAAGAAAAAAAATTTCAGAATTGCAAACATGATAAAGAGCTTTATCAAGATTATTTTCCAGAGTTTTTTCCCAAGAATCATCTCTTTAAAACCATTACGATAAAACAGATATATTTTTTTTATTAAAGTCATCAGTTATCAGTTGCCAGTTGTCAGTTATCAGTTGTCAGTTGTCAGTTACCAGTTATCAGTTATCAGTTATCAGTAAAAGTGTATCCATACTGATT
>CAZLBE010000303.1:2516-3712 GCA_964557635.1 uncultured Desulfobacterales bacterium | reverse complement strand
CGGCCAGCACCTCATATTCGCCCATTTTGGCCTGCTCACATAGCATCAGTATGCTACGCAGTCCCAAATAGACGAATATGAGGCACTCTCCAAACATTTACATTATAAGCCTAATATTTACCGGCCTCCTGATGAAAACCGTTAATTATTAAGCATTGTCTCTTCTGCATGCTTTTATTACTGGTACTGTGTTTGATAAAAAGTGTTATGTGATGCATTATACTGTATTTCTTGACAGAGACGGAGTTATCAATGTTGATTCTCCGGATTATATAAAAGAACCTTCTGAATTTCATTTTTTTGAAAATGCCCCTGAAGCTGTCGCCCTTTTGTGCAAAAGTCGATTTGATGTGATTTTAATAACAAATCAGTCTGTTATTAATCGGAAGATGGCAAGCCATAAAGACCTTGAAGCAATATTTGATAAAATGAGAAAAGGCATAGAAAAGGCTGGCGGTAAAATAAAGGATATTTTTTTCTGTCCCCATATGCCCGATCAGGGTTGCACATGCCGTAAACCCCGTCCGGGCCTTATTTTACAGGCGGCAGAAAAGTACAATATCGATTTAACAAATTCCTGCATGGTTGGAGACAGTGTTAAAGACATGGAATGTGCGGAAAATGCAGGATGCGGTGCCCGTGTTCTTGTGAAAACCGGAAACGGTGAAAGAGCAGAAGGCATTCTGAATAAAAGAGCTGTTCAACCTGATTGTATATGTAAAGATCTCATGGCTGCTGCAGAATGGATTTCCGGTAATGCGGAAACACTGCTTAAAGTGTCGACAGCAGCAGCCCCGACTGCCGGTAGAGTCAGCCCGTCAGGACTTAAAGGCAATAAAGTTTCAAAAATCACATTGTGTTGAAAAGTAAATGATCACGCTTACCGGAACACTTGAATCCATCACATTTCAAAATGATGAAAATCATTATACCATTGCAAAAATAAAACCCAATGACACAAAGCAATGTGTGACCATTGTGGGATATATGGCAGGTCTTGCACAGGGAGAAGCTTTAAAACTCAATGGCAGATGGGTTACCCATCCGAAATACGGTGAACAGTTTAAAGTTGATTTTTTTGAGGTAAGCCTTCCTGCGACTGTTTCAGGTATAAGAAATTATCTTGGTTCAGGCATTATCAAGGGTATTGGTCAAACCATGGCGAAAAAAATAGTTGACCATTTTAATGAAGCATC
>CAZLBE010000303.1:0-2416 GCA_964557635.1 uncultured Desulfobacterales bacterium | reverse complement strand
ACAGGGATGAAATAGTTGCGGAA
This sequence comes from uncultured Desulfobacterales bacterium, assembly GCA_964557635.1. Taxonomy (GTDB): domain Bacteria; phylum Desulfobacterota; class Desulfobacteria; order Desulfobacterales; family Desulfobacteraceae; genus WGCX01. The sequence continues at coordinate 2,393 of CAZLBE010000303.1, read as the reverse complement.
GTGTTGACAAGGCTTGCCGTAAAATTGTCTTCAGAGCAGGTTGAGGTGGTGAGCCAGGCTCTTGCCCACCGTGTTGTGGTAATTACAGGGGGGCCGGGAACCGGAAAAACAACTCTTATCAGGGCTGTGTGTGCTGTATTTAATAAATTAAGGCAGAAGGTCTGCCTTGCAGCTCCCACGGGAAGGGCTGCAAGAAGGCTTGCCGAGGTTACCTCAAAAAAAGCATTTACACTTCACAAGCTTCTATTATACGATCAGGAAACCGAATCATTTGGCAGAAATCAGATGAACCCCCTTGATCTTGATGTTCTTATTGTCGATGAAGCTTCCATGGTGGATACCATGCTGATGTTTCACCTTGTTGAGGCGTTGCCTGTCAATTCGGTTCTTATTCTTGTGGGCGATGTTTTTCAGCTTCCATCTGTTGGTCCCGGCAGTGTTCTTTCCGATATTATTTTATCCGGCGCTGTGAACACCTTTGAACTTACAAAAATTTTCAGGCAGGCAGAGAAAAGTCCCATTGTTATGAATGCCCATTTAATACGTCAGGGAAAAATGCCTGTCCTTGACAGGAATAACAGCGACAAAGAACTGTCAGAATTTTATTTTATTGAGAATAATGATCCGGCAAGGGTTGTCGATACAATAACCCAATTGTGCAGTACAAGAATTAAAAAAGCCTTTCCCCATGTTGATGAAATTCAGGTGTTAACCCCCATGCACCGGGGTGAAGCAGGAACGATAAATTTAAATCAAAAACTGCAGCAGGTATTAAACAATCGAAAATCAGGCATTGAGGCAAGAGGATTTGTGTTTAAAACCGGTGACAGGGTGATGCATTTAAAAAATAATTATAATAAAGATGTATTTAACGGAGATATTGGCATCATTCACGAAGTTGTAAAATCGGAAAACCGTATTGAAGTGGATTATGACGGCAGAATAGTGGATTATGATATTTTAGAACTTGATGAACTAAGCCTGGCTTACGCAATTTCCGTGCATAAGTCCCAGGGTTCGGAATATTCCGCAGTTGTTATTGCAATGACAACCATGCATTTTCCCCTTCTCCAGAGAAATCTTCTATATACTGCAATAACAAGGGGCAAAGATCTTGTTATCATCGTTGGTTCGAGAAGGGCTGTGGAAACGGCACTGAACAATAACAGAACGGATTTTCGACTTTCAGGGCTTAAAAGAAGGTTTAAATAACCGGCAGGACCGGAGCATGAAAGCTCGCTTCCTGGTATCAGAGAAGCCCTTAAAGATTCATCGGGCAGCAGAATTGTTGATCTTGTGGAGCATCCAGTGCTTGAAACAATTAAAGGTGTAATAGAGATCTTTTTTCCCAATGCATTTGATTTTATTTCTATTTTTGTTGTGAAGCGGATTGACAAGTTCAGCTCCGCCCCATGGCGGTTATAGAAAAGGGATCAATCACAGGGTGTAAGAAATATTGTTTTTGCCTGTTTATAATTTTACTTTGATAATCTTCTCCTCTGGTGCAGTTTAATAATTTCGATTAAAGCCATGATAATAACAGACATGATGATCAGCAGCGCAGCTACTGCGGCTATTACCGGGTCCATGCTGTCGCGGATGCCGTCCCACATCTGTTTTGGAAGAGTGGCAGACCGTGCTCCGCTGATAAACAAAGCAGTTATCAATTCATCAAAACTGGCTATAAAAGCAAAAATACCGGCCGTTAACAGGCCCGGTTTTATTAAGGGGAGGGTCACGTAAAAAAACGTTTGTATCCATCCTGCTCCAAGGCTGTGACTGGCCTGCTGCATATTGGCATCAACCTCTTGTAAAGCGGTGGTCATAACTATAATCACATAGGGCGTTGCCAGAACTGTGTGTGCCAGGGTCAATCCGGTTATGGTGCCGATGAGTTTTAGTTTTGCCATAAAAAAATATATGGCTACGGCATTAACAATGGCAGGAAGAATGATGGGAGAAATAAAAAGTCCATAGAGAAATTGCCTGCCGGGCATTCGATTTCGTGTCAGCCCCATGGCGGCAAGGGTGCCGAGAGTTGTGGACAGGATTGTCACCAGCGTGGCAGTGTACAGGCTGTTCAGAGAAGCGCTGATCCACATGCCTGAAGAGAAAAATGACTTCATGAGACCAAGCCCCATGGACTGCGGCGGAAAACAAAGTATCCCGTCGCTGGAAAAGGCGATGGGAATTATAACAAATAAAGGGGAAAAAAGAAAAACTGCAATGGCTGCAATAAAGCAGAAGAATGCCCATCGTGCCCTTGATTCAATGTGAAGGCTATCTAACAGACGACGACTCGGAAATTTTCCTGTCAGATGTATGTGCCGTTAAGATCCAAATATTGTAACGGCAACCCTTTAAAAATAATGTAACGCTTTTATTAAAAATAA
>CAZLBE010000302.1:1892-3718 GCA_964557635.1 uncultured Desulfobacterales bacterium | reverse complement strand
CAGGCATAAACACAACAGGTTTATTGCCTTACCCCTGAATTTCTGTAATAAAAAACAAGGAATTGAGTCAGGCACATGGGTTGCGGGCATCGCTTGCTTTAGAACTTTTTTGCCTGTTATTTTCATATTAATTCCCCGTAAAAAGCACCGACAGCCACAGCTACAACAAGAGCGATCAGAAAACTTAATAAGTTTCTCATGATTGTCACCTTTGTACCAAAATATACTTTTTCAATGGGGAAAGTGAGAAATCCTACCATCATAAGGGTTGTTGAAAAAGCCGCCAATACCATATATGACACCCCTTTTTTTAATAATATCCCACACAAAGGGTAGGCTATAAATCCTGGCATCAATGTTATGGAACCAAACAGGGATGCTATAATGGTACCGGCGGTTTTGTTATTATTGCCTAAAAATTTAACAATCATGCTGTCAGGCACAAGATACAGAATAATTGAAACAAGTATCAGCATCATTGCAAAGGCAGGTAAAATAACGGAAAATTTTTTCCAGGCTATTTTAAGTGCCTTATAGGTTTTATTGCGGTCCTTTAAAAAAGAGATCAATACAACAGCTAATGTAAACAGATACACATAGTACATGCTTTATTTTTCTTTCCACACAGGATCACGTCTTTCAAGAAATGAACTTACCCCTTCCTTTGCATCTTCTGTTGTACACAGCCTTGCAAATGCTTCGTTCATGTATTCAAAGGATTTATTGTAATCCATATCTGCCGAGGTATAGAACGCTGTTTTGGCATTTTTCATTGCAACGGGACTTTTCTTTGCAAGTTCTCCTGCCCAGGCGCGGGTTTCCTTTTCCAGGTCATCCGTTGGAACCACCCTGTTGACAAGTCCCATATCAAGGGCTTTTTCAGCATTGATCAAATCCCCTGAAAGCAAAAGTTCAAGGGCTCTTTTCCTTCCTATGCTGCGGCTGACGGGGATAACAGGCCCAACACAGTTTAACCCGACATTAATTGCAGTCAGTCCCAGCCGTGCATCTTCTGCCATCACGGCAAGATCCGCACCTGCAACAAGTCCTGCTCCGTTAGCAGCGGCAACGCCGTGAACCTGCGCAATAACAGGCTTTGTCATCCTGCTCATGGTAACGATGGGAGTTTCCATTGTATGTATCCATTCCCGATATTCAGACGGTGTTTTGCCAAAAAAATCACTGATGTCAATGCCTGCACAAAACACCCTTCCTGCACCTTTAAGAATGACAACACGAACGGTCTTGTCTGCGTTCAGTTCATTGAAAGCGTGGTTTAATTCCAGGGCAAGGGGTGTGTTGAATGTATTAAGGTGCTTGGGTCTGTTAAGGGTTATTTCACCAATAAAGTTATCGTCTGTTTCAACAATAATGTTCTCATAATTCATAATAGGATTCCTTTTTAAAAAATAATACGTTTTTTTATAACCGCCATGAGGCGGGTCTGGATTGGCCCGGACTTGCCCGGAGTAGCCTCTCATCCATCCGCGAAGTGGTGCTGCAGCCAACGCTTTGAACTATATTTATACATGCCTCTAAAATAAGACAACAGAAGCATCTACGGCAACTGGTTGTCCTTTATATATTATTAAAGGGTTAATATCAATTTCTTTAATTTGAGGAAATTGACATCCAAGTTTGCCAAGTTTTACAAGAATTTCTGCAAAGGCATCCCTGTCAAGGGCATCAGCTCCGCGGAAACCATCAAAGAGTTTTTGATTTTTTAATCTTTCCAAAAGCTCAATGGCCTGAAAATGAGTGATGGGGGCAACACCAAACACAGAATCATTGAGAACTTCCGCCATAATCCCGCCAAATCCCGCCAT
>CAZLBE010000302.1:0-1792 GCA_964557635.1 uncultured Desulfobacterales bacterium | reverse complement strand
ATTTTCTCAGCATCTTCAATGGCATCTGCAAAATATTCCTTTACTGTTTTAATGTTACATTCCAAAAGCAGCTTTTTGGACAGATATTCATCCAGAACACCTGAATTTGACTTTAAAATATCAATGGATTCTTTGCTTAGTTTTGTGTGACTATCGGTATCAATGATTTCAACAGCTTCTATGGCTTTAATCTCTTCTATTGTTTCAACAGCTGTTTCAACGGTGTCTTCAACATCTTCTGCAAAGTAAACGGCATCAACGGCCTTAATACATTCAGTTTCTTTTTTGATTTTACTTTCCTTTGCGGCCTTTTTTCCATTTAAATCATGAAGGGCTCGATGTTCAAGAACCTTTTTTCTCATGAAAACTTTGTCCATGCATTCAACAGCCCTGGAAATTTCTGAAAAAACAGGCACACTGCATTCAATGGCTTCTGTTTTAAGTTTTTTTACGGCACCATCAGTGCCGATCACCCAGCAGAATACTGGTTTTCCCGCACGTCTTGCATGTCCGGACAGAAATTCCATATCAAGATTTAAAGCAAAACCTCCTGTAAAGGCATGGACAAAAATCGCATCCACTCCGGGATCTTCACAAACTGCTTTAATTGCCGTGCCATACGCCAGATCCGCACCGTTTCGTTCCACAGCGGGCCATAGATCAACGGGATTGGAAATAGGCATCCAGTCCGGGAAAACCGATTTAATTTTTTCCTTTGTGGTCAGGGATAATTCAGCAAGTTCAATACCGCTTTTATCTATAAAATCGGAAGAAACAATACCTGCCCCGCCTGTATAGGTTAAAACAGCCACCCGCCCTGCAGCTGAAACCTTAAGATCCGGATATGCGGCAAGGCTTCTGCAAATGTCCATCATCTCGTTGAAGTCTGTGGCTTCAATCACCCCTGCCTGGGCAAGGGCGCCTGCTGCCACGGCACCGTTTACAGCCATGCTTGCCGTGTGACTTAAGGCTGCTGCTGCTCCTCCTGCGCTTTTTCCTCCAAGCAGAATCACAATGGGCTTTGAGGAAGTATCACAGATCTCCATAAATCTGCGGCCGTTGTTAATGGATTCAAGGTACAGTCCAATTGCCTTTGTATCAGGATCATGGATCAGATATTCCAGGATTTCGCATTCATCCACATCCATTTTATTTCCAATGGAGCATACTTTGCTGATGCCCATTATTTTATGTGACATGCAGTCTATAAGAAAAGCGCCTGAAAGCATGCCGCTCTGGACAATCAAAGAAACATCTCCGGGAATTAATTCATCCCAGATTACAGGTGTTACAAAGGAAAAAATTTTTCTGTGAACCGCATCCACAAGCCCCATGCAGTTTGGCCCCCAAAGTCTTATTCCGGTTTTTTTTGCAAAGGCTTTTAACTCATTCTGCATTGCCCTTCCAGCATCACCGCTTTCGGCAAACCCCCCTGCTTCTATCATTACTCCTTTTATGCCGCGGTCAGCACAATCTTTTATTATTGCAGGAACATTTCCTCCCGGAACAAAAATGATGGCAAGATCAACCGGATCAGGCACATCTGTAACCGATTTAAAACATTTTATGCCATCAATTTCCTCATACTTAGGGTTTACAGGATAAATGCCTCCTTTAAATCCGGTTATAAGGTTTTTAAAAATGGCATATCCGCCCTTTAATTTATTGGCAGTGGCCCCAACCAGTGCAATTCCCTTAGGATTGAAAAAAAATTCCATAAAAAATTCCTTTTATTTTTATAAGAAATAGACCATAAATTATTATGTCTATTTCATCTTTTGTTGTGAGACGG
>CAZLBE010000301.1:0-3748 GCA_964557635.1 uncultured Desulfobacterales bacterium | reverse complement strand
AAAACAAAGAATTATGCCCTGCTTGAATCAACAATTAAAAACTTGATAATCGAGTTAGAGGTGGCTGGATTTTGATCCAGATCCGCCTCATGGCGGTTATACAAATCTGTGCGTATTCGTGAAGATCTTTTCCATGCTTCCAGATTTTAAAATTAAAAAATAACCTCCAATGCTTACAACCGAAAACTGACAATTAAAAAGGAACGGTGATGTTATGGATGTGAAGCTTATAAACCGGATGAACATAGGGCTTTCAGAGTTAAAAACTGGAGATATTAAAAAATCTTCCGGAAAAAATGTTAACAAGAAAGATCAGCAGGCACTGCATGAGGCCTGCAGAGGATTTGAGTCAATTTTTTTAGATTCCATGTTAAAATCAATGCGTAAAACCATTCCTGAAGATAAACTGTTCGGAGACGGTAACGGCATGGATATATATACATCAATGCATGATCAATATCTTGCCCGGAACATATCGGAAAATGGCAGAGGAATCGGTCTGGAAGATTTTCTTTATAAACAAATTTCACAATCCGGATGAATTAGGAATTCATATATTTCCATAACGGCCATGAGGCGGATCTGGTTTTGGCCCAGCCGCCTCTCAACAAATATAGAAATAGAATGCTGTTGGTTTGCATTCTATTTCATATAAAAAAAGGCACGGTTGCCTCAGGAATAATTGCAGGCTCTGTGCCTTTTTTGGTTTGTGAGCGGTTACGTTTTTATTACAGCCGGATGCAAAATTTTTTCAGCTCTTGCAATGGCTTTAATCGGGCACATTAGAGACGGTATGAATATTGCTGTAGAGTATCATAAAGATGAAATTAAAAGTTTACAGTGGGTTAACCGGAAAAAATTGCCGGTTTTTTTACCCTGATTTTTTTTTGATTTTTAATTTTAAATGTTAAAATGCCGATAAACAGGAGTATGGAGTGCTGCATATGGAACATATGGAAAAAATTACCTGCAATATGTTGAATATACTTCAGCAGAAATTTGTCCTCTATTGTGATCTTGTGTCTGTAATGACAAAAGAAAGGGATTATATCATTAATATGGATATTAAATCCATGTGGTCTGCATGCTCGACAAAAAAGAAAATCGCTGTTGATATCGAAAAATTAAAAAGGAAAATTGAAGATATTATTAAACAGTACCCAATGCTTTTTAGAAAAGATATGGCAGGCTCCTCCCTTTCTGAGATTATCAGGTATATTCCCGTTAGTGATAAGTCTAAATCGGAACTTACAGATATTGTAGTTGAGATTAATCTTAAAAAAGATGAACTTCATATGCTTTCATGTGAGAATGAAAAATATGTCAGGGAATACCTTGAAGTTATAAACGGTGTAATGTCAACCATTGTTGGAACTTCCAATGACAGGCATTATTATACTTATTCAGGCACGCCCGATGCTTTTGTCAGGCGAAATTGTCTTATAAATGCTGAGGTCTGATCATGGCAGGAATTACTTCCACATTAAATATAGCCAAGGGTGCAATCATTGCCCAGCAGTATGGCTTAAATGTTACAGGGCATAATATTGCCAATGTAAACAACCCTGACTACAGCCGCCAGGATGCAGCACAGACAAGTAATACTCCTGCACTCTACGGAGGACATCTTTTTGGTACAGGTGTGAATGTTGAACAGGTGCAGCAGACAGTTGATAAACTGCTTGAAAACAGGCTTGTGGATGCAAAATCAAGCCAGGCGGCATTTAAGGAAGCTGAATCCTATATGAATATCATAGAGAGCTTTTTTGATGAAAATTCAGACACGAGTATTAATAGTACCATGGCAGATTTCTGGAATTCATGGCATGATCTTTCGGATAATCCACTTGGGTCTTCTGAAAGAGTGGCTGTTTATGAAAAGGCTAACCTGCTTGCAAAAAGATTTAACACGGCTGATGAAGATTTAAGTGACGTGAAAGCGGATATAAATAAGGAAATCGATTCCACAATAACCAGAATAAATTCCCTGACTAAAGAGATCGGTGATGTTAACAAACAAATTGTAACCCTTGAATCAAATAAAACGGCAAATGATCAGCGGGATCAAAGGAACGGCCTGGTAAAGGAACTTGGAGATCTGATTGATGTTGATACTTTTGAACAGTCAAACGGTGCATTGATCGTTAATACCGCCAATGGCAAACCCCTTGTAAATGGAGTGTACTCCTATGATCTTTCCCTTAAGGACAAGGATATTATGTGGCAGGGATCATATGGCAGTAAAATTAATATTTCAGATGACATAACAGGCGGAAAACTTGGTGGCTGGCTTGAAATACGTGATGAGGTTATTCCAAAATACAGAAGTGAAATCAATGAATTGTCAAAGGAAATGATCTGGGCCATGAATTATCAGCACTCCCAGGGTGCAGGGCTTGATTATTTTTCCGATTCCGTTACGGGAAATTACAGCACCGATGACAGCGGCCTGCTTTCAAGTTATAAATTCGGTGATAAAATCGATTACACAAAAGATTTTTCAATGTGGACAAAGGATACTACAACTTCAGAAGCAAAGTACAATAAAACCGATATCGATATGGGAATATCCGATGCAAAAATTTCCAACTGGTCAGGCACAGCTCCGGGAGGAGTGCAGTCAAGATATAAACTCACCGTTATGGATGGTGCAAATATAGGCGATAAAGAGGTTGCTGAAACAGACGGTGACGGACTTGCAAAGGCCTTTGGTTCAACTTCAAATGTCGCTGCAGCTTTAGACAAAGGGGCAATCAAAGATCAGACTTTAACGGTTTATGGCGGTCCGTCAGGTACTGAAAAAATCGACATACAGGATGCGGGAGGAGATGCAAAAAGATCTGCCGCATCCATTGCAAAGGCACTTTCAGGTGTGGATGGTGTTACGGCATATGCATCTGCCAATTCGGCAAGTTTTGATATTTCAAATTTGCAGGATACGTCAACTCCAGGAAATCATGTTGAGGAAGGCGATGAAATTAAATTCTCCCTTTATGTGGATGGCCTTATTCAGCAGCAGAGCTTTACTGTGGATTATTCTGACAAAGGTTCATTAACCGATGATGAATCCCTTAAAGCCCAGTTTGAGAATGCACTGCTTGCAGCAGCCAAAAGTGTAAATGATATAAATTCCGATAAGGATCTTGTGGCAGACGGCCTTAAAATTACAAGCAGTTCAGGTAAGACCCTTGGTGTTCAGGATTTTGAGGTTCAGGATAATGCCGGAATAAGAATTAATAATTTTAGTGATTTCGATACAGATGATAAAGTCACTTTTACCGTTGATTCAAGTGTGGTTGGCAGTTCTTCTCCAACAAGTACTTCTGTTACCGTTGATCTTACCGGAGTTGATACTTCAAAACAGGAAGAGGTCTCACAGGCATTTTATGATGCGTTAAATTCTGCTCTTGCAGATAAACCGTTTACCGTTACAAATGATCCTTCCACTAATTCCGTAATTTTGCGCACCACTGACGGGTCTGCCATGACTTTAAAGGATGGTGCCAATGATACCGGAAGTGATGCAGTCTTTACCATGACAGCCCTTGGCAGTACTACATCAGGCGGAGATGATCAATTGACTTTTGACGGATCAGGGGACACGGCAACGTATAATGCAACAACAGATTCGACAGATTCAATAGTTTTTTCAGGAAACGGTACGGGGATAACAATTAATGAATCATCTGCAGGCGCTGTAAATAAGGCAGGGGTGATAACCGGAACTGTTACTGCATTGATGAACAAA
>CAZLBE010000300.1:0-3770 GCA_964557635.1 uncultured Desulfobacterales bacterium | reverse complement strand
CATCATTTGTTATGCCGTACATGACCGGGATGGTGGAAGATACTGAAAAGGCAATATTTTTACGTAAATTTGGTGTTCCTTATTGGGGATTGTCTTATGTTTTTGGTAAATACTCCATGTACTGGTATCGTATGGAACATTCCATCGGTCGAAATAGCATTGTTGGAACTACAATTAATGATCATGAAAATTTACCACGAAATATAGCGGCAGATGAAAAACACACAAGACGTCTCGGGGATAAAGCTTACGTTGCAACGACTGTCGGTAAGGGTTGTATTTTGGGAGCATGCGTATCAGAAAGCGCTGGAGAAGCTGATTTATTAATGGTAATTAAAACCCGTAAAAAAAAAGTGAAGTTATGTTGAGGGATCGCGATCGGGAGATACCTTACTTAATGATTGCTAAAAATAATTGGTTTGTTCACGAAGATACATGGCACGAATTGCAAGAGCGGTAGCGCCGGGTATTCGAGTAAGATATGAGTGATATGGGGCCAAACCACACCAACCAGTTGAAATAATAGAACATCCCCTTTTGCAACGGATGGAATTTTCAGCTTTTGCGCTCATAAAAGTAAATTCTGTTGAATGGCAATCAGGGCCAGGGAGTACCACATCCAGCAGGAAAATTGCCCAGTGCTGTGAAGAAAACATCATCTTCATGGGTTTATCTTGACATAAGTCTTAATATAGACTAAATTAAGGTCAAATTAATTATGAGGTAAAATATGAAACTCAGTGAATCTGTTAAGCCCATCAGCTATTTTAAAGCACACGCTTCTGAAATCGTCCGACAAATCGGTATTAAACGGCAACCGATGATCATTACCCAGAATGGGGAAGCCAAAGCAATTCTTCAGGATCTTGTCCAGTATGAACAGACCCAGGAGAGCCTTGCCATGTTGAAAATGTTAGCCCAAAGTCGAAATAGCTTTAGAAAAGGGGATTACCGACTTGTTGCCGATGTTTTCAGCGACTTGAAAAAGAAAATTCTGGACAATCATTCTGAATGAGATACAATGTTTATATCGTTTCTGATGCGGAAAAAGATCTTTTTGAAATCTATGATTACATAAAAAAATCAGGATACCCGCAAAACGCAGGAAAAATTTTTTCAGAAATTGAAACAGCCTGTCAGAATTTGTCATTTAATCCGGAAAGAGGTCATTATCCCCCAGAGCTTCAACGAATAGATGTGTATGAATATCGAGAAATTCATGTGAAAGTTTACCGCATTATCTACCAGATCATCGAAGCAGATGTCTTTGTTCATTGCATCCTTGACGGCAGGCGAAATATCCCGGAAATACTTCAGCAACGAAATTTGAGATAGACTTGTGTGATTAACTCAGCATGATTTGTCCAAAGCGATTCATGTTCCTTACCGATTTAAATGTGGCTTGCTGATTCACGTTTTTCATGGTAAGGAAAATGGGATTCCCTTTATAAGCCAACTTTGGTCTGTAAATTTAGGGCATATCACCATTTGATTCGGGAAACTGACCATATTTCAGGACAAAAAGTTATGTGTCGGTCCCATATTAACAAGGACGTTCATTAAGACAGATTGATAATTGAACCTGTGATCTCCATTATACTTGTCAAAAAGATAGAATTTGGACCAAGACAGCTGACATTCGGATTTGAAGACCGGATGTCAAAAAATATGGATACTGTATTTTCGTTTATTGAAAAAGAGTATCAAGCAGGTGGTTCAGTTCCGTTAAGTAGTTTAATATCATCTGAAACGCTGTTGGATGATCTTTCGGTACAGGAGATCCTGCAGGTTATTTTCTGGCTTGCCGAAGAATTAAAGATTCATTTTTTTACCAAAGATCATACTTATTCTCCGCTGCAAACAAGGCAGATGCTGATTGAGAACCCGGATACTGATGTTTTTGTCGTGATAAACAGACCGGTTGATCTACAGAAGTTTGAGCAGGTTAAAAAAATTTGCGTATCTTTTTTGCCGGCATCGCTGGAAGGAGCAGATCAATATACGTTTTCACGTCTTCTTATCAAAGAGCTGAAAAATTGGCAGGCCAGGCTGACTTCCTATGCTTCACAGGCAAAACAGCCTTTTTTCCCCGGGAGAAAAGAAATTGAAAATGGGATGGTACTGCTTGATAGAATTCTTGAAAAGCAGGATTCCTATTCGATGATTATTGCCTGTTTGAAATATCGATCAAGGATTGTTCAACTATCAGAAACTCTAATAGTATTGACAAAGTTTTACAATGAAAGCCTGCCATTCTGGAAGATGTTTATCGACCAGATGCAGGCATTTGAAACCAGTCTTACAAAAATTAGAAACAACAAACAGATTTTTTCAAAGTATCAAAGACTTTCCGAAATTATCAAATCATCATATCCCTATCCTATGCTGACCGAAGCGGAACGAATACTGATCGATGTTCAGGCCTTTCATCACCGGGTTGAACGTGAAAGAATGGAGACCTTACGTTCCAACGCCCGGGAGAAAACAGAAAAAATGATCAGAAAGCTTATCAGCCTGTTTGATACCTTTGAATGCGATCTATCATACCGGAATCACTGTCTGCATGAATTAAGGATTCTCAATAAAAGAATTGAAAAAAGTGGCCGTATTGAAGAAATCGAGACCTTGTTCAATGACGCGAAAGATCTGTTTGTTGATGTGATAGAAGATATATAGAGTTGAGGACTGCTTTCTCAAAATATCACCAGAATGTCACTGAGGCCCCGGCCAGAATCAGTATTGTGACAGCCAGAGATATTCAGCGTTACGGATGATGGTATTTACCGCCCCGACTATCTTTGCGCCTTCTGACAGGATATTCATATAAGGCAGCACCGATTCCTTGTAGGGAACTGTGATATTTGCACCATCAATATTTAATGTTTTCAAGGACTGCATGGCAGGGCCGATGTCGTCAGGCATCACCTTAAAGGGTACATAAATGAGGAATGGGAAAGAAGATGCAAATTATGGGGACATAGCCAATGACCGCATTATTGTTGCGATTCCTTAAACGAATAGGTTCAAATCTTAAGAGAATGCCATTGGACCAGATCGGCCTCATGCCGTTATACAAATTGCACATAATAGCTAATATTTTTCCATAGTTCCAAGTCCTGAAAATTTCAAATAACCTTAGGTGCTGCCAACTGACAACTGCGGCTTTGCCACTTTAATAAGTAACTCCCCTTAAAGAGATTTTATCAAGGCCGGTTATGAATCGTTCTGAAAGTTTTTTTTCTGCAAGATGTTCAAAAATAACGCCATTCCGGGTTACTCCCCTTATGATACCATCATAAAGAAACCACGATAAAAGCAGTTTTCCTGCTGCTGTTCTGTCCGTCACATCGATAATATAGGATTTGTCAACAGGTGCCGGTACTGGCAGGCTTTTTCCCTCATTGAGGATTGATTTCATGAAATTGGTTATCCGTGCAAGCCGAAGCAGGGTCACTGATTCAAGTTCACTTGTTGTATCTGAAATTGGAAAAGCAGTTGAACGCATCAGTGAAAAATGTTCAGGAAGAAGTTTTTTATCCTGGCACACCTTGTAATCAAGGCTGCCAGGTGCAGGATAATAAATTGAAAGCCCTGCAAGTGTCCTTCTTTCCGCAAGAAAGAGCAGATCCTTTACAGACTGGATTGCTGTCTGGCCTGGAGCAGATGCAATAATATAGGATACTGTATCCATGGAGTATTTTTCAGCAAGAAACAGGGCCTTTTCAAAAGATTTTCTAATATCAGGTCTTTTAAATGCCTTAAGCTGTGCT
>CAZLBE010000299.1:0-3785 GCA_964557635.1 uncultured Desulfobacterales bacterium | reverse complement strand
ATTTTTACCTGCGGCTCTTTTTGCTGTCAGCAATAAAATACTTAAAAAAATTTATTCTAAAGATCGTTTTCTTCTAAATAAAAGAGAACCTATAAAAGCAAATATTTTCTTGATTCCCTTAAAGATCTTCGGCAAAAACCAGATTAAAAAAAGCAGAAACGCTATAAGAAGACATATAAACAGCACAGGATGATGCAGGGCTGCCCAGAGGCCTGCACACTTATATCTTCACCAATGGATCAGCAAGAATATGAAGTGCCGGTGGAAGCTCTACAAGATGATTCAGCCCGAAAATTCCAAGCATCATGATTGTTGCGTATAAATTAATTCCGCTTGCCCATGATACTCCCATTGTCAAAGCAATTACACCTGCAACGCTGTTTAATTGTTCCATTAATTTCCACCTTTATTGCTTTATTTTTCATTTCCTGTCATAAAAACAGGCATGGGTTACACAGATTCAAGAAAATTTCTTATGGCAGAGTATATCCTCTTTACATCATCGCCCAAAAGTATTCCATGGCGGTCATAATCAAACAAAAAATATTCTTTTTTCTCAGACCCGATGCTTTTAAAAACCTTTTCCGTACCTTTGAAGTCAACCACAGGATCTTTCCTTGACTGAACAATCAACGCAGGAACCGTTATGTTTTTCAATTTTGATTCAACGGATTCCATGAACTGCTCAAGCTGCCTTACCCCTGAAACGGGATTTCTCAAATAATTGATATCGGGATGTTCCGGGGTGTTATCAACAAATTTTTTTGTAATGCCATCTAAATGGGCCTTTGTCATCATTTGATTCCATATATCAAGGGCAGGGGCAAATTTTGCACCAAAATCATTTAGTTTCATTGGCGGGGATACTGCAAAAACAGCCTTGATATCCTCAACCCTTGTTTCAAGGTCAAGGGCAAGACCTGCTCCCGTTGAGAATCCTCCCACAAAAATATTTTCGCACAAATGACGTAAAATCACAAACCCCTCTTCAACGGATTCAATCCATTTATTGTATGGGGTTTCGGCAAGGTCCTCCGGGGCAGTGCCATGCCCTTTTAGTCTTGGTACGTAAACGGCAAATCCATGATCATAAAGATAATCTGCAAATTCTTTCATCTCGGCGGGAGCTGCCATATATCCATGGATCAGCAGCACCCCTGTCCTGCTTTTATCCGGTTTTAAAAGAAATGGTTTACCTGTTCTTTTAGGCTTTGATTCTCCTTTAATATAATATTTTTCATAATCATTTTCAAAATCCGTAACAGCCTTTTTAATAAGATTATCCCTTACAAGCGCCATTATTTCCCTGCAGTCTTTTTCGGCAAGTTTTTTAATATAATGCTGAATTCTCACAAGGGGTTCAACTTCATTTGCCATGACAGCAACGGGATTTTCAATCCTGATCCTGTGAAACCCGGGAGTTGAATCAAGCATTGTTTTATTTCTGAATATTTTATCCTTTTCAAGTCTCACAACTCCGGTATCAGCGGCAGTCTGGATGAAATCTTCATACCGGCTAAGTCTGTCATCGGTGAGCAGATGAATCTGATTGTCAAACAGGCTTTTGTGCAGGTATTGATCAGATTCAATAATTTCTCCGGTTGCCGCAAGAAAAGCTCTGCACCTGAAATCATATTGATCAATACCATTCACATTTTCAGGCAGATATCGTAAAAGACTTGCAAATATGTGATCATAATTAAGGGTTGTCATCATATAAACCGATGACATGTACTTTTCCATGATCTCAATGGCATTTTTTTTCATCACGGGCTTGGATGAAATATTATCATCAAATTCAATTTTTCTTTTTGAGGTTAAATCACTTTCGATGAATGAATTATTGAAATAATCCTTAATTTTTATTGCCTCGCCGAAACGTATATCCACATCCACACCGGAAAGAATCATGGTGCCCTCTGTCATAAGTTCATCCATGGCACGGGAAGAAGGGTTTTCCATCATATTTTCGGCAATGGAACTTAGAATATTTTCCTTTGCGCGCACAGGATAATAAGTGATATTGACCGGAACAATAAACGTCTGTTTTTCAAGGGCTTTTTCAATCTCTTTGTCCTTTTTCAACTCAAAAAGTTCGGCAAGCCTGTTAAACTCATCAATATTGAGTTCTCTCATTCTTTTCATTCTGTTCCTGTAAAATTCCGTGCGCAGGGCAATGGTTGCAGCCCCGGTGTGGGGTCGCTGAATATTGCCATCTTCTGAAAGACGGAATTTATCATGACTGACGAGCTTTTTATTCTTTACCATCATTCCTTCGGGAAAAATTATCCATGCATCATCACCTGCAATAAGATTTTTTACAATGACAAGATCCCTGTTGGGGTCTTTTGTTGAGACCGCCCCCATGGCATCCAGCACCCCTTCGAGTTTTCCGGTAAAAAGCTCTGCAGAGGCAAGAGACCATACAGGTTTTTTTATCAAACCATGAATTAGATAGGGAAGAAGCACGGTTTCCATTCTTGTGAAATGATTGGCAGTGAAAATAACTGATCCTTCAGGAATATTTTCCTGACCGTGGAGAAAAATATTTGCCTTTGACAATCCTGAAAAAGCCTTAAGGGCATACCCTGACATATAATATGCAAAACGGTTCACAGCTTTTCCTCCATATTTTTAAAAAATTCCAAACAATCCAAACAAAAGAATTATTGCTTTGCAGTCAATATTTATCTTGACCCAAAGCATAATATTACTTAAATTAAACTTTTGTCAAAATATAAGATTTATTTTAAAAAAACCGGAGGCATAAACTTGTATTCAAAAATATTAATTCTGTATTTTCCACCCGTTGTTGCCCAGAATGCCGTTGTGTGTTATCTCACAAAAAAATTTGATTTAATATTCAATATTTTAGGGGCAAGGGTATCCAACAAAAAAGACGGTTATATGGTGCTGGAGCTTCGGGGAACAAAGAGCAATTACCAGAAAGGTGTCAGGTTTTTAAAGGATCAGGGTGTCAGGGTAAGCACGGCTGAGCAGGAGATCTGGAGAGACATGGAAAAATGTACCCATTGCGGTGCATGCACTGCTGTGTGTCCCACAGGAGCCCTGTCAATTAAAAGGCCGGAAATGGAAGTTATTTTTGACCAGGAAAAATGCAGTGTATGCGAGCTGTGTATTTTTACCTGCCCCACAAGAGCCATGGGACTTTATTCCAAAAACACTGATGATATGATGGTGTGAAAAAAAACAAGAAAATTGCCATTGCATTAAGCGGCGGAATCGATTCCCTTGTTGCAGCATATATACTAAAAAAGCAGGGTGCAAACCTTGTTGGTATTCATTTTCAAACGGGATATGAAAATAAAAAGACAGACCTTGCTGAAACAGGGGCATGTCTGGGCATTGAAATCAAATATGTTGATCTTGCAGAAGATTTTGAAAGTCACGTAATAAATTATTTCATAAAAACATATCTTGCGGGAAAAACGCCCAACCCCTGCATTATCTGCAATAAGAAAATAAAATTTGACAGGCTTTACAGGACATGCAATGACCTTGGTGCTGATTTCATTGCAACGGGACATTATGCAAATTTAAGAAAAAATGAATCCGGGCATAATAGTCTTGTAAAGGCAGATGACCTAAGCAAAGATCAATCTTATTTTCTTGCAATGCTAAGCCAGGAGCAGCTTGACAGAACTATTTTTCCTCTTGGCAATATGCATAAATCAGACGTAAAGAAATTTGCAGCTCTTAACGGTCTTATCCCGCCTGAAAAAAAAGAAAGCCAGGATATATGTTTCATAAAGCAGAACTCTTTT
>CAZLBE010000298.1:0-3786 GCA_964557635.1 uncultured Desulfobacterales bacterium | reverse complement strand
AGATCATTTTTAAAAGATCGGTGCTTGAGCACGAAGGACACTCTGGAGTATCACTGCCAAGTACAAGCGTTTCAAAGTTATTTCCGCATTTATTGCATTTAAATTCATAAATTGGCATATTTTTTCCTAAAATTATTTTTAAAAGTATTATGGCTGTTTATGGTAAATTATTCTTTCCGTTAGGTCACATAAAATATGGGCAAGGGTTATATGTGTTTCCTGGATTCTTGCCGTGATATTTGAATTCACACAAAACGGAATATCAGCAATCTCTTTTAATTTTCCCTTTGAGCCGGAGAATCCAATAACTTTTATACCCATTGCAATTGCCTGCTCTGCAGCTTTAATAACATTGGGAGAATTTCCGCTCGTTGTTATGGCAATTGCAATATCTTTTTTCCTGCCAAGGGCCTGAACCTGCTTTACAAATATATCCTCAAAAGAATAATCATTTGCAATGCTTGTTATAACAGATGAGTCCGTTGTCAGGGCAATGGCTGCAAGCGGGGCACGCTCCAACCGGAACCTGTTGATAAACTCAGCTGCAATATGCTGTGCATCAGCTGCACTGCCACCATTTCCAAACAGTATAATCTTATTGCCCTGTTCAAGGGTGTTTGCCATCATTGCTGCCCCTTTCTCTATCAGGGCAGTATTCTTGCCAATGAAATCCTTCTTAACAATAATGCTCTGTTCAAGTGTGTCAAGTATAAGATTTTTCAAATTTGAGTTGGACAATATTATCTGCTTCCTTTTTTTTGTATATTTTGTCAAGTCTTTCTCTGAAAAGGGTGTTTTCAGGTTCCATTGCAACGCTTTTTCTTGCAAAGCTTAAAGCAATATCAAGATTCTTATCCTGTATTTCAAATGCAGCTCCAAGTCCTGACAGAGAAAAGGCATCGTCCGGGTTTATTTTTATTGCTTTTTTATACGTTGTAACAGCCTTTGCATATTTTTCCTGTTCAAGGAAAATGTCTCCCATAATTCTTAAGGGTGAAGATGACAGGGGATTTAATTTCACAGCTTTTTCAAGGTGAAAAAGCGCCTCAGCAAAATTTTTTGTCCTGTAAAACAACTTTCCGGTTCCAAGTTCAACTTCAAAAATTTCATTGTTTATTTTGCTTGCCTTAATGAAATATTGAAGTGCCTTTTCTGTATCGTTCATGATTTCATAAACAAGGCCTGTATTATAAACCGCCATTATCTCTTTGTCATCAATATTCATGGCTTTTTTGAAATTTTCATTGGCCATTTCAAGTTTTTTCATCATACCAAAGCATACACCAAGGCTGTTTAAAAGATTGATATTATCCTTTTCAATCTCAAGTCCTTTTTGGTATTCTTTTGCGGCATCTTCTGTCCTGCCGATGTGGTACAGTCTGTCACCGCTTATATTTAAAGAGACAGCATCAAAAAAAACCGTCTTGTCATCACCGAGAAATCCACTGTGGTCAAGGGCTTTTACAGCATTATAAAAGGTGTCTTTTTTGTTAAAATCAAGATAGGGTGATTCTGCAATGCCAATGGAAACAGAACCTTTGCATATGCTGCTTAAGTGGTTCTTTATATCCTGAATAGTTTTTTTGTTTTTTTTTCTGTCGCTGTACTCCATGGCAATAACAAAAATATTATTATTGATTCTATCCCAGAGCCCGTGGTTTTCTCTTGCAAGTTTTGAAAGCAGAATCTCGGTGGAAAAGATGATGGTTTTATCTTTATTGTTTTTTTTATGTTTTACCGCTTTATGCTCTTTCCCTGTTGCTGATGCATGGGCTTTGTCTTTTGTTGAAACATTCTGTCTGATCACCGCACAGAAAAATTTTTTTTCGTGAAAGTCTGCCTGGTCAAGCATCTTCAGGAAAGATTCCATCCAAAATTCTTCAGAAAATATACGGTCTGAAAGGTATTCAGAAAGTACTATATTAATAGGTTTTTTAGTTTCTGAATCTGATTTGAGAAAGCCTATTTCCTTTGAGGAGAATTTTCTATCCAAAAATTCTATTTTGTTTTTTTTAATCATTTTTATTTTTCTGTTAGATTTTTTTCAAGGGCCCTGGAAATAATCAATTCTTCCCCTGTTTGTATGGTTCTCGGATCCATGATAAATCTGTCATTTTCTATTCTGCCTATTATGGAAGGCTTGTGCATGCGCATTTTTCTTTCAAGATGTGCAGCAGACATGTTGACGGGCTTTATTAAGATGCATCTCGTCGGTAAAGAAAGATCAGGGAAAGCCCCCCCACCTGACATGGAGGAAAGATCCATTAAAGAGATAACAGCTTTGTCATTTACAGCTTTTTTAAAAATTTTTAACATTTTGTCAGCTTTTAACGCAATGTCCTCAAAGGGCAGGGTAAGCATTCGCAGGGTGGGGATTTTTTTAACGGCCGTTGCTTCATCCCGGTAAAGTCTAAGCGTTGATTCAAGGGCTGCAAGGGTGAGTTTATCAATACGCAGAGCCCGTGTCAGGGGGTTTTCCTTAATTTTTTCAATTGCAGATCTGTTTCCGGCAATGATCCCTGCCTGGGGGCCTCCAAGAAGTTTGTCACCGCTGAATGTAACAATATCTGCCCCTGATTTAAGGGATTGAGATACAGTGGGCTCCCTGCCAAGACCGTATTTTGAAAGATCTATCAATGTTCCGCTCCCAAGATCCTGCATAACCGGAATATCTGTCTTTTTCCCAAGGTCAACGAGCTCTTTGAGAGACACGCTTGAGGTGAAACCCTGTATTTTATAATTACTTGTGTGTACCTTGAGAAGAAGGCCCGTATTTTCAGAAATTTTCGTCTGGTAATCTCTAAGGTGCGTACGGTTTGTTGTCCCGACTTCCTTTAAAACAGCCCCGCTTTTTTTCATTACATCGGGAATCCTGAAAGAGCCTCCGATTTCCACAAGTTCCCCCCTTGAGACAATCACCTCTTTTCCCTTTGCCATGGTGTCAAGGCATAAAAGTACAGCTCCAGCGTTGTTGTTCACTGCCATTGCAGCACTTGCACCTGTAAGCTCACACAGTATATCCTCAATTGCAGAATACCTGATTCCCCGTTTACCTTTTTCAATATTGAATTCCAGATTGGAATAGCCTGCAGCAATCGATTTCATGTTGTTTAAAGCGTCTTCGCACAGAAGAGATCTTCCAAGATTTGTGTGAAGAACAACGCCTGTTGCATTTACAACTGAAATAAGCCTTGGAGCTGTTACAGAGCAGGCATGTTCAAGGACTTTTGAAAGAATAGATGTGTCGGATATCCCGGTTGCACCATTTGTGAGAATGGACTTTCTCATTTTTTCAAGGATATGGCGTATTGAGGTTTTGACAATAGCAGAAGGTATGTCAGTAAATCTTGCATCATGCTTTGCAAGTTCCATCATACGATCCACCCCGGGAACAAGTTTTAAAAGGGAATGTTTGCTTTTTTCTGTCATTGTATTCCTTTTTGCCTGTTTTATAAGAAATAGAGCGTAAAGTATTACGTCTATTTCATTTTTTGTTGTGAGGTAATCTGGACTTGAATCCAGATCCGCCTCATGGCGGTTATTAAAAATGTAACCTTTCACAGTCAATTCGCGAATAGTAAGTGTTTATAGGGTGCTGCAGATGCAAGGCAGCGGGCAGGCAGACGAAGTACTAAAGTACTTCAAGTGCCCGCTAACGCTGCAGGTGCAGTGCCCTGTGAACGCTTACTTAAATGTTTATTCCGTTGGAATCAAATACTCCCAAAGGTATTGCATCAATCAGTGATGGAAAATCAGTTAGACCAAGCCCGACTGCATCAAGTGCTG
>CAZLBE010000297.1:0-3788 GCA_964557635.1 uncultured Desulfobacterales bacterium | reverse complement strand
CTAATAAATATATATAATTTTGGAAAATGTTATTGACCATATATTTGTTGTGAGTCGGGTCTGGGTCTTATCAACTCCACCTCATGGCGGTTATGAAGAACAACCATATGTACAAAGAGTGACAGGGTAATCAGCCTGACTGCAGCCGCATAAATGTACCGGTATGCCTGTACTGGAGCATCCGCACAAATGAACTGGATATGTACTCTCCTTGAGACTGAATTCATCATCCGTGTTACTGTCTTTATTTACGACCAGACTGTGCCACATAATCATTTCCAATTGTGCAAGGGAATGGTTGTGTATGCGTGTTGCGTGGGGATAAACTAACAAAGCAAGTACAATAAAAAGAACAGAACCTCCCAGTAGGACATAGTGGTGAGCCAAACTCGATTTAAAAGGGTCTGTATATTATGCTGCTGATAAATCATTAATTCAATCCCTTTTTTCTGTACTAAAAATATGGCCTTCTGTATTTTAAAATTTTGATCAAGTGTTTTTTGAAAACCATTTCCCGCGTAAACACTTTTATAGATTTTATCTGCATTTTTAAAAAAAACCACTGTCTCAGGAATACGAAATTTTATTACTATCAAGCCTGCAGTCAAAATTGCTGTTCCACTAATCAAAATTAATACTACAGCAATTCCCTGTCTCAATCTTGTTATGATCAGCTCATTTATAACCGCCATGAGGTGGAACTGGTTTGGCCCAGAATCCGCTCACAACAAATCATGAAATAGCATTTTAAAATTGAGCTATTTCTCATGAAATATTTCACAACGTGTTAAAATTTTGAAACGGTATTGTTCGAACAATTATGTTGTTGGATTGTGCAATCCAGCTATGATATTCCATCTTCTTTAAAATCATCTGCAGCTTAAAATTTTCTATGTTTAGAGTCTTTTCAAAAGTTACTATACTTGTAATATCTTCACAGCACATTAAAAGTTTCCCCTCCAATTTTGGCAAATGATTTTTTTTAATATTTCACCTTTTTTATCTTCTGTACAGGAATTTAAGCCCATCCATGTTTTTTTTATAAATTTTCCTGTAGGACATTGTTCTTGAACCGCATGAATACAACTTTCCAATTGATTGTAAAGTTCCAGCATATTTAAATATCTGCCGCTCACCTTTTTATTATATTCCCAGTAATGGTTCCAGACGGGAACATATCTTGATACTGTTTCAGGAAGCCCCACTGTCTCGTCCCCATTTTCATAAATTGAAACTCCAAAAATGTCCGGTTCCTGATAAATTTTACTCCCTGGTGTTGCTGCAAATGGAGAAATCCAAAATCGACAATTACGCCACAAATGGGCATAACGTTTTAACACTTCAATATTTTCCTTAATATCATCAGCGGTCTCTCCGGGAAATCCTATTATAAAATTGCCCTCAATATTTATGTCCAGTTCCTGGCCGAGACGGAAAGCTTTCAGGTGATCCAGTTTTGTACATCCCTTTTTCATCGCCTTTAATGTGGTATCACTAAAAGATTCAAGGCCAATAAAAATACGTTTACACCCGGATGATTTCATCTTCATGAGTATTGATTTTGTGATTATTTCAAATCGAGCCATGCATATCCGGTCTCTTATTCGATTTTATTTAAAAAAATTACAAATTTTATCAAGCCTTTTTAAATCAGCGTTGATGCAATTATCCACAAAAAAAATTGAGCCTCTGTTTGAAACAGAAAGAACATGGTCAATGTTTTCCTTTACTTGATTCAAGGGCAGGGTGTGATATGGAATGCCAGATTCAGAGCAGAATACACATTTGTGACCACGGGCACCCGGCAGAAGTCCGGACGGGAAACGCTAAGCGGTCGTATAAATGAATTGGGAAAGATGAAAAGTCGGGACATGCTTGTATGAATTTTTTATTATTAACTTCTTCATTAACAATATTCATTGAATTATCCTTTTCTTTCCATATTAAGAATTGGAGCGGGCCTGGGATGACTTGTATGCATCTCGGTACGGCTTCTGGCGGACATATGTCATGACGGTGATTTATAGATATCTTGACTGCGGTGATCTTTATATGGGATTTGCCCGGGTCCGTTGTGAAAATTGTGGCCATGAATATTTATTGGCTTTCTCGTGCTATTCATACTGCACCTCCTTTGCCTCACATGAAACATTAGTTGATAAAAGTCTTTTGATAGTAGGTTTTTGATCGTATTTCTTTTTCAACCTCAAGCAGATATTTCCCGGATCTTCAAATAAATATTGATTCTGATCATCGGCAAGGTGACCTTTTACCCTGCCGTTCACCCGCCACTTGGTTATTGTATTTTGATGAACGTTCTGTTTGCCGGCCAGTTCCCTGCGTGTCAGCATGTCCCTGTCTCGTAAACGATCATAACGATTTTTAAGACCATATGCCCTCCGTATTTTAGAAATTCAATTTCCATGAAACGCTTTACCGGTTCCGGATTTAAACCCACTTTAATTGAGAATGGAAGCAACCTGACTGTTGGTATGGTGCTCTAACAGCCGGTCGATTTCGGCCACAACTTTTGAATCGGTTGTCCATTCCTGCCATGATGCCAACGGTCTGGGAATTTGCAGGGTCCTGGAAATCCCACCCTTAAATCGTACATGCACTGTAATATTTTCCTTACCGTCTCCAGGCATGCTTTGACATCTTGGTTCAGCCATATTATCAGCTTGTCCTCTACAACAGTACTCAGGCCTCAGGCAACCCCGCGCTTTGCGATACCGCACGCTCATTCGCTTTCCGCAGATACCACAGATGACCAGGCCTTGAAGCAAAGCCTGGCCCTCTCGGGGCACGGAACGTTCGGTAACACTTCGATTATAGCTGTTAGCCTTGAGCCGTTTCTGATTCTCTTCATATTCTTCCCACGAAATATACCCTTCGTGGGCATCCTTTATCAGCGCATGCCACTCATCTTGTGGAAGATCTCTGACAATAGGTCTTCCCTGAGCGTCTTTTCTTTTTTGGGTCCTTCGTCCGTACACGTATGCCCCTATATAACGGGGGTTATGCAAAATATAATTAACGCGGCTTACCTTCAAATCTGTCCATACAACGTCTCCTTTTAAAAGTCCATGATGCATCCGGTTTGGAAATTTAATCCCCTCTTTATGGAAGGTTTTTACCGTTCTGAACACCGTGCCCGTTCTACGGAAGGTGGAAAATAAGTGCCTGATAATCCCTTGAATCTGTTTATCCGGATCCAAAACCACACGTTCTTTAAAATCATATACAAAACCCACCGGGAGTCTCAGCTTTAATTCTCCCCTGCTTGCTTTGTTCAACATGCCCCCTGTCAATCGAGCCCGAATGATATGCAGCTCCCTTCACTCATGGTCTCCTTCAGCCCTAGGAGCAACCGGTCATTGAAATGCGAAGGATTATAGATCCCTTCCTCATCCAAGATAAGCGTATTTGAAACAGCGCAAATTTCAAGGAGTCGATGCCAGTCGCTACAATTACGGGCCAGTCTGGAGACCTCAAGACTCAGCACGATCCCGGCATGCCCCATCCCAACTTCAGCGATCAGCCTCTGAAAGCCTGAACGGCCTGACCAGGCTCCTGATTGCCCGAGATCCTCGTCTATGACCTCAATGGTTTCTTGCTGCCAGCCACCCAAGGGCCACAGCTCTCTGTTTCAGTGCATACTGACGTTTGGTGCTCTCCTGGTTGTCCACAAGCTGTCGCAGGCTCGATTGACGAACATAAAGATATGCTTTCCGTTTTAGATGATCAACGCTCACCTTTTGTTTTAGCATGTCCCGCATATTCCCTCT
>CAZLBE010000296.1:0-3789 GCA_964557635.1 uncultured Desulfobacterales bacterium | reverse complement strand
GCTATGTGAGCAGGCCAAAATGGGCGAAGATGAGGTGCTGGCCGAATATTTACCCGCCCGCAACAAATTATGAAATAAACATAATGGTTTATGTTCTATTTCATATAAACTAAAAAAAGACTGCAGACCCTTTATCTCTACGGCCCTTTTAAAAACACAAAAGCCGCAGAAGACCTTTATTGGTCTGCTGCGGCTTTTCGCTTTTTATTTCTGTTGTATTGGTTGTTCAGCGCACCACAGGCAGACCGGTATTAAAAAAATACCCGAAATAAGAAAAATATTTGTCTGCTTGTAAGGCGGTCACTGTGTTTTTAACCCTTTAAAAAATTCGATAATGATAATTAAAAGTTCACTGATAACATACTCTTAATT
This sequence comes from uncultured Desulfobacterales bacterium, assembly GCA_964557635.1. Taxonomy (GTDB): domain Bacteria; phylum Desulfobacterota; class Desulfobacteria; order Desulfobacterales; family Desulfobacteraceae; genus WGCX01. Next base: position 3,417 of record CAZLBE010000296.1, on the reverse strand, counting down.
GGATTATAAAAATTATTTCATCAAGTCAAGCTTTTTTATTCAATTTTCAGGCTGATCCCGTCTTTTTTAAATTCTAAAACTCCTTTTTTATACAATCCTCCCACCGCTTTTTTAAATTCTTTTTTACTCATGGAAAAAAAATTTTTGATATCTGCAGGAGAGCTCTTATCATGACAGGGTATAAAACCTCCGGCTTGTTCTAAAACGGTTACAATTTTCTTAGATGAGCCTTTTATAGATTTATACCCCGGTTTTTTCAGAGTCAAATCAATTTTTTTATCTTCACGAAGTCGCATGATATAGCCGGTACACGTATCACCAATCGACAAATCCTCGTAGGTTTCATTGAGATACAACATCCCGTAATACCGGTTGTCAATTACGGCCATGATACCTATTTTGGTAATAGAGTGGATTAAAAGATCGACCTGCTGACCCACTTTAAGGCCACTGATATTCTTATCGCAATTCACAGATATCTGGGTTGTTCCGTACACCCGTTGTGTCTGTTGATCCAGACAGATCTTTGTCAGGTATTTTTCCCCGGGCGACATGGAGTCCTGCTGTTCATTTCTGGGTACCAGAAGGTCTTTTTCAAGTCCCCATTCCATAAATGTTCCAAACGAAGTCACATCTTTTGCTTTTAGAAAAACAAAATCACCAACAATACCGAAAGGGGTTAATGTGGTGGCAACCAGACGGTCCTCTGAGTCAGTGTACACAAACACTTCAAGGGAGTCACCAATATTTAGATTGTCAGAAACATATTTGTTGGGAAGCAGAATCCTCCCCCGATCTGAACTTAAATACAGACCAAAATCAGACCTGCTTTTAACAATCAGGTGATTATATCTTCCGATTTTAAGTTCGTTTTTCCGTACCCTGGGTCTCTGCCTGTCCCGGGCAACTTTACGCGAATTCGTCCACGCATTTTTAATGTCCGACATTGGTTCTACTCCTCTGTAAATTTACGCATCCATCCTGTCATACTTATCAATCAACTGTGCCCGCAGCCATCTTACCTTAAAACAACACCTCATTAGATTAAGCCTGATGACCAAATTTTTGTGTAGCGGGCATGTAAAGTGCTCACTTCACACTTTCTTGAGATTTTTTAAAAATAAATGTTTTAATCCTGTTTCCGTCACGCTCTTTAACGGTTGCCGTGTAATTATCAAGTTTCACAGTTTCCCCGGTTTCAGGAATCTTTCCCGTTTTTTCAAGAATATAACCTGAAAAAGTATCATATTCATTTGATTCCGGGATATCTGTCCTCAAAGCTTTATTGATCTCATCAATTTCGGTTTTTCCAAGCACAATCCACTTGTCTCCCTTTAATTTCACAATATGTGGGTCTATCCTGTCAGTTTCATCGATTATTTCTCCTACAATTTCTTCGAGAATATCCTCAAGGGTGACAATTCCTGACACTCCTCCATGCTCATCAATGACGATGCTCATATGGCTTTTCATGCGCTTGAACTCATGGAGAATGGAATCAAGTTTTTTTGATTCAGGAAGAAAATAGGGTTCTCTCATTATTGCTTTTACATTAACCTGAACCGGTGAACCTGAACAGCACAATTGATAAAATTGAGAAAAAAGATCCTTGATATTGAGTATCCCGACAATTTGATCAATGGTTCCGTCAATTACAGGGATTCTTGTAAATCCGGATTTGAGAATGGATTCAATATCCGGTTCTTCATTTATGCCAATGACGAACATGTCTGTTCTTGGTGTCATAACCTCGGAAGCACTGGTATCATCAAATTCAAAAATATTGGAGATAAACTCCATCTCTTCTTCCTTGATTTCACCTTCCTCTTCAACCACTTCAACCATAGTCATCAGTTCATCTTCGGTAACGGCAGGAGCCCCGCCCAGGGTACCGATAATTCCCGGAATGAAATTTAAAATAAATGTTAAAGGCATGAAAAGTTTTGACATCCAGAAAAGGGGAAAAATGACAATACGCGCAACAAGTACATTATTATGGGCAGCAAAGGATTTAGGAAATATTTCACCAAAAACAAGGATAAGAAGGGTCATGATGCCCGTTGCAATCCCAACGGCATTGGAATGAAAATGTCCCATGGAAATAACAGTTGCAATGGATGATGCCCCGATATTAACAAAATTATTGCCAATGAGGATCGTGGTGAGAAGCTTATTGGAATCTTCCTTCATTGCCTGTATAAGCCTGTCAGTATGCCTGCCTTCCTTGGCAAGATGCAGAGCCTTTACCTTACTTATGGAGAAAAGGGCGGTTTCTGCTGAAGAAAAAAAAGCCGACAGGATAAGGCACAGTGCAAGGAGTATAAACTGTTCTGGCATAAAATTCCGATCAATCAAGTATTTGACTTAAAAATAATTTGGTCCGGTCATGCTGGGGATGATTAAAAAATTCATCCGGGGTGTTTTCCTCCACAATCTGACCATAATCCATGAAAAGCACTCTGTGAGCCACACTTCTTGCAAATCCCATTTCATGGCTGACCACAATCATGGTCATCCCCTCGTTTGCAAGACTGATCATTGCATCAAGGACCTCTTTAACCATTTCAGGGTCAAGGGCTGAAGTGGGTTCGTCAAAAAGCATGATATTGGGTTTCATACACAGGCTTCTTGCAATTGCGACCCTCTGCTGCTGACCGCCTGAAAGCTGGCCTGGAAATTTATTGGCCTGCTCTGCTATACGTACTTTTTCAAGGTAGTACATAGCAATTTCTTCAGCTTCTTTTTTGGGGGTCTTCCTAACCCATATGGGTCCAAGAGTGAGATTGTCCAGGATTGAAAGATGGGGAAAAAGGTTGAAATGCTGAAAAACCATGCCAACTTCAGTACGGATTTTTTCAATATTTTTCAAATCATTTGTAAGTTCAACACCGTTAACTACTATTTTTCCTTTCTGGTGTTCCTCAAGCCTGTTAATACACCTTATCAGGGTTGACTTGCCGGAACCTGACGGTCCGCAGATTACGATACGTTCCTTTTGTCTTACAACAAGATTGATATCATGGAGTACATGAAATTCTCCGTACCATTTATGCATATTCTCGATGATAATAAGAGGTGGCTTTTCATTATTTATTCCATCTTTTATTCCGTTATTTTCCGTTTGAATTTCGCTCATATATCTTTCCATTTTTGTATGTGAAAAAAATATTGTAAATCCGAATACCTATACTAACTCAGGCCGTAGCAGATCCCAACACTTTTTTCAGAATTGTTAATCAAGAAAGTTATCAGTTATCAGTGGTCAGTTATCAGTAAAAGCATTTCGATACTAATTTATTTTCCCTGAAATGGAGGATAAACCCCACTGCCAAGTTCTCAAATTTCAAAAAAACTCCATTGCTGACAACTGACAACTGACAACTGATAACTGATAACTGATAACTGATAACTGATAAC
>CAZLBE010000295.1:0-3792 GCA_964557635.1 uncultured Desulfobacterales bacterium | reverse complement strand
ATACAAAAAGATTAAAATCCATGTTTCCACAGTTAGCAAGCCTTAGAACTTCAATCGGATGCCCTTTTTCATGCTCTTTCTGTGTTATACACCATGTTATGAACAAGGCTTATCTGCAGCGTTCTCCGGAGGAAGTTGTTGATGAGATTAAAAATCTAAAAGAGGATTATATCTATTTTGTTGATGATGAGATGTCTATCAATATAAAACGTGTAACAAAAATAGCTGAACTGCTGATAAAGAAAAAAATAGATAAACATTATATAAGCTGGGCAAGAAGTGATACTATTGTAAAGCATCCCCAAGTTTTTAAACTGTGGAAAAAAGCAGGCCTTGATGTGGTATATGTCGGGCTTGAGTCAATGGACGAAGAAAGGCTTAAGGAGTACAATAAGAGGATAGGATATGAAACAAACAAAAAAGCGATTCAGATATTGAAAGATTGCAGTATCACACTGCATGCGGCTTTTATTGTGCATCCTGATTTTGATGAAAAAGATTTTATGCGCCTTGAAAAAGACGTGCTTGATCTGTGTCCTGCCGAAGTTACTTTTACGGTCTTATCTCCTTCTCCGGGAACAGAACTTTTTGAAAAATACAGGGATAAACTTATATGTGATCCTTTTAAATACTATGACTGTATGCACACCATTATCCCGACAAATATGACACTTAAAAGATTTTATCAGCATTTCGGACGTTTATATTCACTTGCTCTGCGCTCAAATTCTTTGAGGGTCAATAAAATACGGGTAAACAATAAAGATCTTTTAAGGTCGGCTTTTAAGGGTACAAAATATGTAGCATCTCTTTACAGTATATACAGAAATTTTCCTGAAGAAATGCACCTTAAAAGAAGAGACCGGCTTCTTTTTGCAGCAAAAGAAAAAGGAACAAGCTGCTGTTGTAGAACAATACGGCAGGATTCTTTTGAATGCAGGGCTGTCAGGCCATGACCGTGTGGCTCTGTTCTGCGAAGATTCGGTTGAGTACATCATTATGGCCCTTGCCATACTTGATACAGGGGCAGTAATTGTTCCCATATCTCCTTCACTGTCTTCCAATGAGCTTGAATCCCTTTGCCAACGTATAAAACGACACAAGGCTCAATATATCTTCGGATGATACCATCGGCTGGTTTTTATCCATGAGTTTTCATTTTGTGGTAAGCATTCTTCTTTTTCTTCGCAAAGGAGCTCATATTGTTTTATCACAGGAAAATTTTCCCGCCGGGATAATTGATGATTTTGAGAAAATCAAACCGACATTTTTATATGCTTCCCCTTTTCATTATCAAATGCTTACGGCAAATAACAATATCGCACCTGAGCTATTATCTGATGTGCGCATGGCCGTTGTAACGGCAGTTTCGCTTAACAGAAAAACAGAAAATGAATTTTTCAGAAAATTTAGGATACATTTAAGTCAGGCCTATGGTATTATCGAGGTCGGCCTGCCGTTTATCAATGACAGGTATGATGATGAATATATATGTTCCGTGGGAAAAATTATCCCGGCATACAAACTTATGATAAAAGATCCCGATGAAAAAGGGCAGGGTAGAATCCTGTTGAAAGGCAAAGGTATGTACCATGCCTATATTTCACCGTGGAAAATAAAATCAGAGTGGTTTGACACGGGAGATATAGGATATATTGAAGATTCTTATCTTTTTATATATGGCAGGGCTAAAAATTTCATCAATTTTGCCGGCATGAAGATATTTCCGGAGGAGGTGGAAGAGGTTATTCTAAGTTATAGCGGTGTCTCCGAGGTAAGGGTATTTGCTGAACCGCACAGTATTTACGGGCAGCTTCCAATAGCAGAGATCGTTATGGAAAATGGCTTTAAACTCGATGTTTTTAAATTGAAAAAATATTGTATGCAGAAGCTTGATTCATATAAAATTCCAAAGGAATTCATCGAGGTTGAATCCATAAAAAAAACACACAGCAACAAGATAAAAAGAGTATAGAAAAATCAGGTTATAAATAGGAGAGAAAAAAGATGGATAAACCCGATAAACAGATTGTGCTTGTAACCGGGGGCAGCAGAGGAATAGGCCGGGCAATTGCCGTTGAATTAGGTACAAAGGACAGGTTTGTGTATGTCAACTTTCATTCCGATGAAAAAAAAGCCCTTGAAACATGTAAGTTGATTGAAAATAACAAAGGAAATGCAAAGGCTGTTCAATTTGATGTAAGTGATATAAAAGCATCGGAGCAAGCCGTAAAATCCATATTGAAAGAGCATGGTAGAATCGATATTCTTGTGAACAATGCCGGTATACGAAGTGATAAATTAATGGCATGGATGCAGGAATCTGACTGGAAAAATATCATAGATACAAATCTGTCCTCTTTCTTTAATGTTTCAAAGCTGGTTGTTAAAAATATGATTTCAAAACGATTTGGCAGAATAGTAAATATTGCCTCAACTTCCGGCCAGATAGGGGTTGCAGGCCAGGTAAACTATTCCGCGGCCAAAGCCGGAATAATAGGTGCTACAAAGGCGCTTGCAAAGGAGGTAGCAAGAAAAAACATTACTGTTAATGCCGTGGCGCCAGGATTTATTGATACGGGAATGTTAGATGGAATGCCGGTGGATGAAATAAAAAAAATGATACCATGCGCAAGGCTTGGAACTGTTGAGGATGTCAGCGCTCTTGTTGGATTTTTATGTTCGGATAAAGCAGGATATATCACGGGACAGGTTATTGGAGTTAACGGCGGTATAGTGTAACAAAACTTCCAAAAAAGGTAAAATTCAATGGTAAAGGTTTTTTATGAAATTCTGTGAACTCATGATCACAGGAAATCTTAAAATGACTTTTAACTGTGCCGCCCGTGCCGAACACCTTATTAAAATTCAGCAATTTCAATGGCCATAACCATTTCTATGGATAATATGATAGATAAACTGAATTCACTAATTAAATATATAAATCAATTTCAATCCCTTGTAATCGCTTTTTCAGGTGGCGTTGACAGCAGTTTTCTTGCTGCTGTAATGAAAAAAAAGTGCGATATTGATGTGGTGGCAGTGACTGCAGTCACAGAATTTCAATCCTGCAGGGAGTTTAATAATGCTGTTTACATGGGCAGAAAGATTGGAATCAGGCATGCCTTTGTTAAACTTGAGCTGCTAAAGGATGAAAAAATCATCCGAAATAACAGTAAAAGATGCTATTTCTGTAAGAAAAATATTTTTCAGGCGTTAAAGAATTATGCTGAAAATCTGGGAATTAAAAATATTGTACATGGAGCAAATCTTGACGATCAAAATGATTTCAGGCCGGGAGCCCGGGCAGCAAAGGAAATGGGAATTCTCTCACCCTTAATAGAAGCTGGTATGGATAAGGAGCAAATAAGAAGTTATTCAAGAGAAATGGGGCTTGAGACCTGGGATATGCCTTCCCAGTCATGTCTTGCAACAAGAATACAGTATAACACTGTCATAAATTCCAAAAAACTTTCCATGGTGGAAAGAAGTGAAGAATTTCTTACAAGCCTTGGGTTTAAAAATTTTCGTGTTCGCTGTCATGAAAAAATTGCAAGGATTGAGCTTATGCCTGAAGATATAAGCAGAATTGGAAAAAAATCATTAAGAAACCAGATCATCATGGAATTTAAAAAATTGGGATTTTCATATATAACTATTGATCTTGAAGGGTATGTACAGGGCAGTATGAACCGATCGATTATTTAAATTGGCATTTAGTGCCTTACCCATGAATTTCTGTAATAAAAAGCACGACATTGAGGAAAGGCACATGGGTTGCGGGCATTGCTC
>CAZLBE010000294.1:0-3794 GCA_964557635.1 uncultured Desulfobacterales bacterium | reverse complement strand
GAAACTTGATTTTGAGACTGCCATCAAAAATGTGGAAAGAGCTTTGAGTTTAAAAGAATCCGGTCATTATTCAACCCAAATTCGTGTTGTGATGTTGGATACAAACGAAATCCACCCTTATCTTGATGAAATAAGGGCATTCTGGAAAGAAAGAGGGGTAAAAATCAACCTTAACCAGATGGAAAACAGGGGAACCCATGATAAGATTCAAACCGGTAAAATATCTGCAAATAAACTTTCCCTTTTTAGATGGTGCGACAGACTATTCAGGCAGGCCTATGTGCTCTACGATGGCAGAATGGTTCAATGCTGTGCTGACTGGGAACAGACAAAAATTTTGGGAGATCTGTCTTTAAGCTCCCTTTATGATATATGGAACGGCAGTGACTATCTTGAATACCGGCAGAGATTTATTGATGGAGATCTTAAAGGTTCAATATGTAACAGCTGCATGAAAGATCCGAAAAAAATCAATTGATATTGCAATTCGATACGGAAAATAGAGATGAATAAAAAAGATAGAATATATTATGGCATGCTGAAAATTTTTGTGAGACTGTTAGGTTTTGTGCCGCATAAGGTTGGAAGAACTGTTGCAGAAATTATCGGTCATCTGTGGTTTGCAGCGGACAAAAGGCACAGAAACATCACCATTGAAAATATTTCCTACGCATTTGCCGGTGAAATGAATCAAATCCAGGCAAGGATACTTGCAAAAAAAGTTTTTTCCCATTTTATCCTTTTTGTATTTGAAGTGGCCTGGGGTATGAGGATTCATTTAGATGATTTCCATAGCCATTTTGAGGTTACAGGTTTTGAAAATTTAAGAAAAGCCTACGATAAAAATAGAGGAATAATATTTCTTACTGGACATATAGGGATATGGGAGCTTGCAGCTATTTTTGATGGGAAAACGGGAATTCCGATTAATATCGTATATCGTCCCATTAGAGCGGTTGCCCTTAATCAATTTGTCAATGATGTAAGATTGAGGCTTGGTGGTCATGTTTTTCCCGTAAAAAAAGCACTTGCACACATACAAAAAGCGCTTGCACAAAAGGAGGCCCTTTTTCTTTTAATGGATCAGAGTACAAAATCCAAACGGGGAAGTGTTGTTAATTTTATGAATCGTAAGACATTTGCCAATAAAGGTATTGCCATGCTTGCAATGGAAAGCGGTGCCCCTGTTGTCCCTTTGTTTATTGTCAGGGGAAAATCAAAATATTTAATTATAATTAAACCTGAGATTCCTCTTGCTTCAGCTGAAACCAAAGAAGAAAATATTGAAATAAATACACAGAACTATACAAGTGCCATTGAAGATGTTGTCCGCCAATACCCGGATCAGTATTTCTGGCTGCATAACCGCTGGAAATACCAGCCCGGTTCCTGAAAACAACAATGAAAATATTAATTGTAAAACTTGGGGCACTTGGAGATGTTATAAACACTTTTCCGGCGGTTATAAGACTTAAAAAGCATTTTAAAGCTGAAATTCACTGGCTTGCGGCTCCTTTAAGCTTTCCCCTGATCAATAATCATCCTTTTGTGGACAGAGTGATTCTGTTTGATAAAAACAGAAAGCATGGGCTCGCCGAAACAATAACCGAAATAAGAAAACAAACCTATGATATCACTTTTGATTTCCAGAGGACATTGAAATCAGGTTTTTTCTGCTTAATTTCAAAAAGCAGACAAAAAATTGGATTTGATAGAAAAAGATGCAAAGAGTTTACATGGTTATATCCATTTACAAGGATACCGCCATCTGATCCCGGAAAGCATATGCTGGAGCAATACCTTGATTTTACAGATTTTCTTGGCATTGAAAAAGCTGACATCACATGGGAAATTTCTTTGCCTGATTCCATTGATATCAATTTGCCGGACAGGTACATAGTGCTCAATATCGGGGCAACTAAAAAAGCAAACCTCTGGCAGGCTGAAAAATTTGCTGATTTAGCTGAACTGATCTACGATAAAACAAAAATCATGTCAGTGCTCACCGGGGGAGGAAAAGAAGATATTAAAAGAGGTTTGAGAATTGAAGCGCTTGCAGGAGAATCAGTCATCAATCTTGTGGGAAAAACAAGCATAACAGAGCTTGCAGGAATCATTGCCAGATGTGAAGTCGTTGTAAGCTGCGATACCGGCCCCATGCATTTATCTGTTGCCCTTGGTAAAAAAACAATTGCGCTGTTCGGCCCCTCTGATCCTGTAAGAACAGGCCCTTACAGAGGAGAAGTTATTAAAAAATCAATATCATGCTCCCCGTGCAACAGGAGGAAATGCCATGATCCGATATGCATGGCAATGATTACACCCGATGATGTATTCTCAAAAATCTCTGAATTATTGATATGACCGAAACAACAACAAATAGTGTCACCGATACAGCTTATCTTGAGGACTGGAGAACTAAAAATAGCGAAGCAGACACCGCATCAGCTCCAGTGTTTCCTGAAGAAGGAGTTGCAAACACAATAGAGTTAGATAAGTTGATTCCACATATTGTTACCTATATCGAACGGTTTAATTCACCCAAACTACCAAAAAATGAAGCTATCGTTATCAAATTAAACATGTTGGAAACAAAGCGGTTGCGCAATTCGTTAGATGTGATAATTGAGGAAGATGATGAAGGCTTCATTGCAAGATCTGTCGACTTTACCTTGTTCGGTTATGGTGATGATAGGATTGAAGCAATAGATGCCCTTAAGTTTGAAATTGAATCTTTATACTTTGAGCTGATGGAAGATGATAATTTTTCTGAAGAATGGTTAAGTGTTAAAAGCTTTCTAAAAGATTCTGTGATTGATTCCTGATTATGAAAAATGCCCAATTTAATGTAAGAGATGTTAAAAATGTCGGGGAAAAGAAACTTCATATTGAATTTAAGAGTGGTAAAGAATTTAATGGCTGGTTCAAGTTAAACGGTGTAAAAACAAAAAGGATAACAATCCCGAAAGGTCGAAAAAATATTCCAAGAGGTACATATTCTTCAATGGCCAGGCAGTTGGGGTTATCAGTTTCAGAGTTTGATCAATTATTGGAATGCCCTTTAACAAAAGAAAAATATGAAAAAATTATATCCAAGTAATCCATTCCATATACATGGGAAATCATTCCTTTAACTTTATGTGCCATAGTTGAATCTATTATAATTATCCTTTACAAAAACTTTGCTTGGGACGTATCTGAAAAAATACCTGTAATCTAATTTTATTGGATATTTTTACAAAAACTGGGAAAAATAAACCTACAACTGTCGAACATAAGGTAATGATTATTAAATTTTCTGAATAGAAAAAATTTGATTTTAAGTAAAACTTTGAAGAAAAGCAGACATCACCAAGTGTCTATTGTCTATAATCTGTCGTTTTAAGCTATGATACGCCAACCACAATATATTGTATCTGAAACTGAAAACCGATATTAACGATTATAATATATAAAAAGGAATTAGAGATGCTACTCCACAGCAGGTGAAAAATTAATTTACCATGCTATTGCATATTCTGAGTATTTCCTGTTTCTCTGCCGGTGATAATTTGTTAGCGGGTGAAGTATTATTGTATTGGCGTTGATCCGTCCTGATACTCATGTCAGGAGTTTTTTTCTATTTTTGTAAAGTTCGTTCTGTGATACCCAAATAAAGCACATGCCTTTGCCTGCCTGGCTCCTGAATTACAGGCATCATTAATCAAAAACACAGCTTTTTCTCTTTCTTCAATGGATGCTTTAAATTCCTTTGTGTATTCCGTGACCATATTACCTCATATAATGCCCTATCA
>CAZLBE010000293.1:0-3804 GCA_964557635.1 uncultured Desulfobacterales bacterium | reverse complement strand
TTATTGCACCCATCTCATTTTTTGTTGCGACACGGCTGGATAAAATCCGGTTCCGTTCCACGGCAGTTTACATGAAATTCCTGCCAAGTATCTTGAATTATCTAAAGCGAACTACGCCAGCAACCCATGTGCCTGACTCAATTTCTTGTTTTTTTTATATGAAATAGCGCAATTTAAAAACGCTATTTCATGCTTTGTTGTGGGCAGATCTGGGCCAATCCAGATTCGCCTCATGGCGGTTATATGAAATACAACGTAACACATTACTTTTATTGGCTTCGCGTCTACGACCCATAATTTGTCAGAATCTCTGATTCTTAGAGACCGTGTGAGAGTCTTCAGATCTGCCACATGACCGTTATAAATTATATGGAACCATGAGATTATAGGATTTATAAACAACAAAACTCTCAACAGAGTTTATCCCGTCAACTTTTGCAATTTCATCTGTATAAAACTCAAGAAGCCCGAATCCCGGTTTAAAAAGAACCATTGCCATTAAATCATATCTGCCGGTGACAACACTTACCGAGACAATCCCCTTTAATTTTGATATTTCCTCTCCCTTTTTAACAAGATCCATTTCAGAGAGTTTAATACCAATCATCACTATTTTATGTTCAGGAATTTTTGTGGGATCAACAAGGCCGCAGATCTCAAGCACTCCTTCTGCCTTGAGCCTGTTAACTCTTGCCCTTACAGTATTTTCTGTAACACTGAACTTATCGGCAATTTTCTTAAATGATTTCCGTCCGTCTTTAAGTTCCCTTACGATGTCTATATTCAGGTTATCAATTTTCATTGTTTCCAATCTTATTGTAATGATTTCATGTTGGTAAATATTCGGGTTATAATGTAAATGTTTGGAGAGTGCCTCATATTCGTCTATTTGGGACTGCAAAAGCATACTGATGCTATGTGAGCAGGCCAAGATGTGCGAAGATGAGGTGCTGGCCGAATATTTACTCATGTTGTTATTTTTTTTATATAAAATGGCGCAATTTAAAAACGCTATTTCATGCTTTGTTGTGGGCAGATCCGGACCTGAATCCAGATCGGCCTCATGGCCTTTTATATTTTTATTATTTTGTATTTGATCATTATATATTAAATTCTTATCAAGTGCAAAAAACCTTTGAAACTATAATTATTTAATGGTTGAAAATCATTATAGTATAAATTACGCCTATGTCAAATATTTTTTTAATAAAACTATGGAAAACTAAAAAAAAAGCTTCAAAATTCATGATTAATAAAAATATACCCTGAGAAAGCTGGGATATACTTCAAGCATTTTGCAAATCAGGTAATTGGACATGATTCTTCCACCCAAACGGTTTTTGTGATTTTATTTGAAACTGATCGAGTTATATATCGGAGGTATCGGAGGATAAGCGTTCACAGGGCACTACACCTGCAGAACCCTGTAAGCGCTTACAGTTCGTGAATTGGTTGTGAACGTTTACTTCAGAGGCTACGGTCATGATAGCAGATATGGCTGTAAAAATATATACTGATTATGAAACATCACTTTTATATTGCGATGTTTCATAATCAACAAGGAGATGAAAAAATGAAAAAAATTGTTCTTATGTACACGGTGTTTTTGCAGTATTCATGTTCCTATTGGGGAATACTGCCACCCTGGCCTATGATCTGCCATCGGTTAATTTAGGATTTACAAGTTTTCTTGATGGGGGGCCGCCTGCCGGACCTGGCTTTTATTTCACCCAGTATCTGCAGTATTATACTTCAGATGAACTGAAAAATTCCCATGGTAACAAAGCTTTGCCATCCTTTGCCGATGAAGATTTAGATGCGTGGATCAGTTTAACACAGTTTATATATCAATCGAATCAAAAAATTCTGGCAGGCCCCTTTCTTCAATGGGATCCGATTATGGGTAAAAAAGGGCCGATCTTCATGCAGCGTATTGAATTACAGATGATCTTTCCCACGGGAAAATATGATAAAGACAAGGAACTGAATCCAGGAAGTAATTTTTTCTCTTTTAATTCCTATTGGTCAGGTACATTATTCCTTACACCAAGGCTTACGGCATCCACAAGAATTCATTATCTCTGGAACGTAAAAGACAATGACCCCGGCAGGCATTATCGTGCACTGGGAGCCCTCGACACTCAGGCTGGTCAGGCTTTTCATATGAATTAATGGCCTATGCAGTTATCCCAAACAGACTCAGGGTGGGAATAAATGGTTATTATCTGAAACAATTAACTAAAACTGAGATGGACGGTGACAGTATTTCCAATACAAAGGAAAAGGTTTTTGGCATCGGGCCGGGTCTGGTGTATCATTTTTCCAAAGACGATCATCTTTTTTTCAACATGTATTTTGAAAGTAATGTAGAAAATCGATCAGAAGGAAATCGTTTCAATGTTCGCTGGGTGCATCATTTCTGATAATAAATTTTTATCATGAAAAAACAGAAAAAATTTGGGTTGCGGGCATAGTCCTCTCCAGAACATTATACTGTTCTTACACGCTCTGCCTGTTTTTTTCGGGGTTATGGATATAGGGCAGAAACGAAGGAAAATCCGCAGGACAACTGGAATTTCTGTCCTATATTTGTACATAGTAACCTACTATTTACCATGGGAAGTTAAGAAAATCATAACATTAATAATTAATGAAAATATCCACTGGAACACGACTTAGAAGCTTTCCTCCGTTTCCTGTTACTAAAAATACACTTTCAATGCCTGCGGAGAATTGGTTCTCAAATACCATTTTCGGTTCAAGGGCAAATACCATCCCAGTCTTTAGCCGGTCTTTTTTCCCCTTTGCAATAAAGGGTGGTTCCACAATTTCAAGTCCCACTCCGTGACCGATGAATGTCACCTTATATCCATCGGGGCCAAGAAACTGGTCTTTGTAACCCATCTCTTCCGCCATATTCACAGCATACCTGTAAAGCGTATCCAGCATCGTCCCGGGAACTGCCTTTTTTATGATGGCATTATGGATATCAATTACAGCCCTGCATGCATTTTCTGCTTCTTCGGGCATGAAATCCATTGCAAACATTCTGGTTTCATCAATATGATATCCATTTATATTTGTGCCAAGGTCGATCATTATTGGTTCGCCTTTGCAGAGCAGTTTATCTGTTCCGCCGCAGGGATTGGCAGGAGAAGTACCATATCCCGATGCAGGAGAATCCAACATTCCCACAACCCCTCCGTTTGATCCGCTTAAAATATGCCAGTTGTATATCTCACTCTGATAATTTCTCGCCCTTAATTTTGCAGCATGGCCGAGTTTTCTTGCGTATGTTTCATAAACACCTGAAAATTCCATTTCAGAAATTCCGGGTTTTATGGTTTTTTTTATATAATCAAACACCTTGTGGGAAATTGCAGCGGTATTTTCCATCTGCTCAATCTCCCAGTCAGATTTAATCATTCGCACAGACTGTATAAGACCGGAACCATCCTGATATTTTTCACATAAAAGAAGTTTTCTGTAAAAATTAAATTCATTCACCGGCATAACATCTAATTCAAAACCAATAACCTCTGCAATTTTTCCCTGGAATTTGACAATCAAGCCTGGAATCTCTTTAATTGATTTAATTTCAATGATATGATTTATTGATGATTCTTTTTTTGCCCTTGGCATATATTTTCGAATGAACAGCAACGGTTCTTTTTCAGCAGAAACATAAAGGCAGCCGTTCTGGGCTGTTCCTGAAAAATAAAAAAGGTCCACGCGCTGAACAATAAACATCGCTTCAATACCCTTTGCCTGCATTAACTGCTGAAGTTTTGATATCCTTTCATT
>CAZLBE010000292.1:0-3807 GCA_964557635.1 uncultured Desulfobacterales bacterium | reverse complement strand
TCTTAACGCCCGGCAGGGCAAAATACCTGATCGCCTTTGTGTCCTGATGGGCTGGCTCTATAACCCACAGGGGGCTATGTTATCGACACTTTGCAGGAGTCTCATATATAAAACTTGATATTAATTTTTGAACATGAATGGAGCAGCATTGTAATGAAAACCTTATTTTATCCACATGACCTTGTTATTGTCGGCGTATCTGAATCCAAAAAAAATATGGGGCGTACCATAGCAGAAAATCTCGATCGGTTCATGTTTCCCGGAGATGTTTATCTTGTTGGCAGAGGCGGTGGAAAAATCGGCAGTAAACCTGTTTATGGTTCAATCCCGGATCTTCCGGTAACGCCTGATCTTGCAGTGTTCTTAATTCCAGCCTCCCATGTTGCAGGCACTCTTGAGGCATGCGGTAAAAAGGGGATTAAGCGGGTTGTGATTGAATCCGGCGGGTTCAGTGAATTTGCAGATGAAGGATATGAAGTTGAGCAGCAGCTTTTAAATATTGCTGAAACATACGGAATCAGGTTTATAGGTCCGAACTGCATAAGTATCATTAATCTTGACAACGGGCTTGTGCTGCCGTTCATGCCCATGGACCCTGCCGTAATGCAGAAGGGCATGGTTTCTCTGATTTCCCAGAGCGGAGGAATTGTCTTTGGCGGGCTTAAACTGTTTTCCTGCGAGAACATAGGGATCAATAAGCTTATCAGCATTGGCAATAAGGTTGATCTTAATGAAAACGATTACCTGGATTATCTTATTTCAGATGATAAAACCGGAATAATCGGGCTTTATATCGAGAGTGTATCAGACGGAAGGAAACTGATGCAGATTGCCGCTGCCACAGACAAACCCATTGTGGTTCTGAAATCAAACACCAGCGAGGCAAGCAACGAGATCGCAAGCTTTCACACAGCAGCCCTTGCAGGAAATGACACGGTGTGCGAGGCAGCTTTTGCCCAGGCAGGTATGCACCGGGTTCACAGTTTTGGAGAAATGGCCGACCTTTTCAAAATTTTTCAGCTTCCACCAATGAGGGGAAGCAATCTTGCAGTCATAGGCCGTTCCGGAGGTCAGATAGTCATGGCTGCAGATGCTGCAAGTGAAAACAATTTTAATCTGGTGCGGTTTCCCCATGCACTTCTTGAACATATTGGAGGACACGCCAGGGCAAGTGTTATAAGGCTTACAAATCCACTTGACATGGGCGATATTTTTGATTTGGGATTTTATGCAAAAGTTGTGGAGTCAGTGCTTGCCGAGCCGGGTATTGACGGAGTTGTTCTGCAGCATCTCCACGGCAGGGGAGCAGAAACAGAGGCAACCATGGAGCTTATTAAAAATGTAGAAAAACTTTCCCTGCAATACAGAAAACCGGTTGCCTTTTGCCTGATGACGGAACGGGACGAGTGGTTTTCTTTAAAAACATCCACAGATTTCCCCCTTTTTCTTGAACCCTGCTGCGCAATCAAAGCCCTTGCAGCTTCACGCAGGCAGGCACAGCGTAAAGTTGAACCTCCTTTACCAGTTAAGGCCATGGGCCAACAGACCCGGATGAATGCCATGGGACAGCAGGTCCTGATGAATGCCATGGGGCAGGCAGAAAATTACAAAAAATCAACCATAGTGGCTGACATTAAAGAAACATTTGAATTGCTTGAATCAAAAGGATTTAAGCATGCAGGCTGCAAGTTTGCAAAAACCCCGGAAAAAGCCGTTGAAGCAGCAGACCTGCTGGGTTACCCTTTAGCACTTAAAATTGCTTCATCTAAGATCGTGCACAAAACCGATGAAAAAGCAGTGATAACCGATATTAAGGACAGAAGCGGGTTTGAGAAAATTGCAAATGAAATGTATGATAATTTCACATTCCTTTTTCGTGAAAACAAGGCTGAATTCATGGTGCAGCAAATGGTTGCCGCAGGAGGAGTGGAAGTTATCCTTGGCACAAGACGTGATCCTGAATTCGGACCTGTTGTTCTTTTCGGCCTTGGCGGCATATTTGCAGAAGTGTTTAAAGACGTTGCCATACGTGTGGCACCAATATCGGAAAATGAAGCTGAAAAAATGATTACACAGATTAAAGGTTATCCGCTTCTTGCCGGATTTCGGGGACAATTACCCTGTGACAAAGCCGCTTTAAAGCAATTAATCGTATCATTTTCACACATTTTAATAGATTCGTCTGAAATTGATAATCTTGAAATAAATCCTTTAATTGTTCTCAATGAAGGAAAAGGATGCATAAGTGTTGATGCAAGAATGCTGATCAGCACATGATAAGGAGAAACAAAATGTCAGAACCATATCCCGTTCAACTTACTGAGCAGTCATGGGCTTTGGGAATTCCCCTTTTTAATCTGTACTTTATTAAAGGGGAAAAAGCTTCAATATTGATCGAAGCAGGCATATCATCTATAGTTGATATAGTTAAAGAGCAGATGGAAACACTTAAAATATCTCCGGATTTTATTGTTGTCACCCATCCCCATTCAGATCATATAACAGGTCTTGACGGCTTGAGAAGCATCTATCCCGATGCAGTGCCCATTGCAGGCCCGGGTGCCGTTGAATTTTTTACCCATCCAAAGGCTGTGAAGGCAATGATATCAGAAGATATACACATGACAGACAGATTGAACCGGTGGGGCTTTAAGTCAAACCGTGCTCCGGTGAAAACGCCTCCTTCCCGGACAGGCATAAAAGTCATGGCAGATAAAAGTGAATTGGATCTCGGTGGAATCACTGCTCAATTTATTGAAACACAAGGTCATTCTCCTGGAAGCATTTCTGTTTTTATACCGGAAATAAAGCTTCTTGCCGTTTCCGATGCCCTTGGATTCCGTTTTCCGGACGGGCAGCTTATCCCAGTTTTTTTTACGGGTTTCAACGATTACCTGCAAAGCCTTGAGCGCCTGAGAGCATTGCAGCCTGAGATTCTCTGTCTTGGACACCAAGGGCCTTTGACAGGAGGTAAGGCCGTTGAGCAGGCTTTTATCAGTGCAAAAAACACTGCCGTTGAGCTGAAAAATTGTATTCAAACTTTTAAAGGGTCAATGGATCAGCTCACAGATGAACTCTTCAAGGAGATCTACCGGGACGAATTCCGGGTTTACAGCAAGGAAAATATTTTTAACTGCATCCGGATTTTAATTCATAGAAGCCGGTCCAATTAATTGAACAATCACAAAGATAACTTGTTGTATTTCAATAATTTTAAAGTGAAAATTTACAAGCCCTTCATGGAACATGCAGCTCAATAAAAGCAAAACGATTATTCCTTTTTTTTGCTGATATGTACGATATTCCCTGGGTGAAAAAATTGGATATAAAAAATATCAAATAACAGTTCCGGGTGAAAAAATGCCATGGTATCAGCAAACTTAAATTTTAGGATGGCTTCCGCGTGATTACAATAGATGGGGGACTGAAAAATTTGTATTAAAGAAAATATATCATAAAAATTACAGTGGAAGACCGCTTACCAAAGCTGTTTATAGTTCATAAAGTGTAACATCAAAAATAACCGGTTCACCCGGTTCATTTTTTCGTTGAGTACTGCCTATAGATGATCTGGATTTTAATGAATTTTGGCAAAGTTATGAAAGGATCATCTTGAATTTTTCTGATTATAACGGATTTAGGGGAGTGACATAGTATTAGACAATCTCATTACTATTTATTGTGCTTTAGTTGCAAATGATGATTTCAGAAAAGGGATTTTGCTTTCAGTTAATCATTCAGGAGATAGTGAGTCCACCGGGTCTATTGCAGGAACTATTTTAGGCGCATTATATGGGGTCGATATTC
>CAZLBE010000291.1:0-3810 GCA_964557635.1 uncultured Desulfobacterales bacterium | reverse complement strand
TTGAGAGGCGAATCCGGGCCAAACCAGCTCGGCCTCATGGCCGTTATTAAAATCTGCCATAACAATCACATTATGATCATCATTGTGATCATAATTATATATTAAAGCAAAGAATGTGCCTGATATTTAAAGAGATGGCTCTTATTGTTGCTCTTTTTTGTATTCGTTGAGTTTATTTCGAAGTGTCCTTACGCTGATCCCAAGTATTTTTGCGGCATGAGTCCTGTTTCCGTCTGTTTTATCAAGGGTATGAAAAATCATTTTTTCTTCCATCTTTTTTAATGGTTCACCTTCAACATTACAAAAGGGTGGCAAATCCTTTTGGCCGGTATCACTTTCATACCTCTGAGTCTCAATTAAAAGGTCACAAGGCTTGATATAATCTTTTTCAGCTATTAGAAGAGCTCTATGAATAATATTTTCAAGTTCCCTTACATTCCCGGGAAACATCTGACCGCTTAAAAGCTCAAAAGCATCTTTTGTCAGAGTTTTGACAGGTCGTGCGTCAATAACACTGTATTTCCTTAAAAAAAAATCTATTAAAAGCTTTAGATCTCCTATTCTTTTTCGCAATGGAGGAATTATTAGAGGAATTGTGTTAAGACGATAATAAAGGTCTTCGCGAAATTCTTTTTTCTCAAGGGCTTCCTGTATGATTCTATTGGTTGTGGCAATAACTCTGACATCCACATCAACGGGGTCAGTCCCACCAACCCTGTCTATCTGCTTTTCCTGCAGCACCCTGAGCAATTTCGCCTGAAGGTGAAAAGGCATTTCAGTAATTTCATCAAGGAAAATAGTACCTTTATGGGCAAGTTCAAATTTACCTGATTTTTTCGCCACTGCTCCTGTAAATGCACCTTTTTCATGGCCGAAGAGCTCACTTTCAAGAAGATTTTCTGGTAAAGCCGCACAATTGACAGCGACGAAAGCATTTTCTTTTCTATTACTTTTCTGGTGAATAAATCTGGCAAACAATTCCTTACCAGTTCCGCTTTCACCCTGTATCAAAACAGATGCACTGCTGTCAGCAACCCGTTCAGCAAGGGCAAGAAGCCTGTGCACCTCTTTATCACAAGTGATAATTTCAACATTATTTTTTTTTGATAATTTTTTATTCTGCTTTTTATTTGATTTGTTTTTTTTAAAAAAAACTCTTTGTGTCAATAGCTTAAGCTGGTCCTTATCAAGGGGTTTTACAATAAAATCAAAAGCGCCCTCTTTCATAAGCTCCACAGCTTCTTCAATGACCGGTTCATCTGAGATAAAAAGAACTTCAGTTTGAATATTTTTATGTTTTACATATTTAAGAAAATCAACCGGAGAAAAATCAGGTGTATCTGAATCGGCAATAACCATTTCAAAAGCCCTATGTTGCAGAATACCCTCAGCTTCAATACCATCAATAGCACCGGTCACGCTGAATCCCATATTTTCAAGATACTCGGTAATCTCCATTCTTTCCCTGGGATTTTCCTGTATAATCAGAATTTTTTTTTCCGGCATATATTAAAGGACCTCTATCCCTCATGATTTTTTTACTTCCAGGGCAAGTTTCAAAGTTAAAAGCCTTTCCTTTGCAAGTCTTGACCATATGGAGTCATCACCCGATGCAACTTTTTCAAAAGCTTTTTTTGCCTTTTTAATTATATTTGCTTTTTCATAGGCATCACCCATCATGAACCCAAGATCAGGGCTGCTGTTTTTTCCCCCCAGGAATTTAATGGCCATGGAAAATGCATCTCCGGCATTAACATATTGCTTCCGGTTCATATAAGATTCACCAAGGGATCTGTATGCAGACGAGATCACCTCATAATTGCTGCCGGAAGCCAGATTAAAATCATTTAAAGCTTTTTTAAACATAACAGAAACCTTTTGCCAGTTCTTCAGGATCTTATAGGCTTCTGCCTGTCTTTCCAATATTCTTCCTTTTTGAAAATGATTTTTACTTTTGTTATAGGCCATTGAAAAACTGTCAAGAGCCCTGGCAGGGTTCTTTTTTTCAAGAAAAATATTTCCCCTGCGCTCCCAGGCCTCTGCTGCATTTGCATTGTTGGGAAAACGCATGGCAAAACCTTTTAAAATTTTCAATGCATCATCTTTACGACCTGAGTCATCCATTACAACACCAAGTCCAAAAAGAAGTTCAGGCGGTCTTGATGATCTTGTATATAATTTATACGCTTTTATCAACTGATTGAAAGCCTGGTCATTAAGATGTGCCTTTCCATAGGCAAGTCCAACACTTAAAGCTATTTTTTTACTATCCAGCCTGTCAATAAAGACCTGTTTCTTCTCATACTTATCTAAAACTTCAGGGTAATTTCCAGACTTGAGCTGTTTATCAAAAAGAGATTCATAGGCATTCTGCATGAGCTTGACTGCATCATACCTCAATCCCCTTGGATGGGTTGATAAAAGGTTCTCCACCTCTTCTATGCATTTTTCATATTCTCCATACCTGTTATAAAGTTCTGCAAGTCTCATCATGGCAACACCTGCCATTTTATTATCGGAAAAGTCCCTTTTAATCATATTATAAATTTTTTCTTTTTCAGATCTGTCTTTCAAATACTTTGCAAGTTCCATTGCACTTGCAAGATAACCTTCACCTCCGGGAAATTTTTCCATGACAAACCTGAAAACACGTTCAGCCCGGTCAAAATTTTTCTCCATTGCATAGGTCTGTCCAATATGGGTTATAATAATATCTTTGGAATCGACATCCGGAAAAACGTTTAACGCTCTGGTCAAAATTTTTCTTGCCTCTTTGCTTCTTTCAAGTTCAAAATTTGCATTTCCCATTATTAGAAGAAGTTCGGATGACTTATAAATTTTTTCAGGGTTTTTCTTTACAACATAGGATAAAATCTTCAAAGAATTAATATACTGCTTTTCCCTGAACAATTCTTTGCCGACACCAATACCGGCATCCATCGTATATGTACTATACGGCAAGTTTTCAAACACCTTCTTATAGTAGGCAAGGGCTTTTTCATGAAATCCCTGATCTCCGTATATTTTCCCTAAATAATACAAAACTTCAGGAATCCCCGGATAATTTTCATAATCATTTACAACAATATTAAAAAAGCCCTCTGCAAGGGCAGAATTGCCAAGATATGAATGTATCAGACCAAGGGACGCAAAGGCAAACGGAGTAAACTTTGAATTTGGAAAATCAACAAGGGCCTTCTGGAAAAAATCTGCTGACCGCAACAACCGTTTGCTGTCATTCTTACCGGCATATTTCATAAGGGCAAAGCCCCTTAAAAAAAAGGCCTGCTCATAACAATTTCCGCCTCCCTTTTTTATATAACCATTTAAAATATTAAATCCCTTTTGATACAATTGAGCCTTTATAAAGTTTACCCCTTTAATCAATATATCGGAAGAACATCCCGATACATCGGTTTTAATAAGCAAATCGCTGACATCACCTGAAAAAACAGTCTTCTTTCTTTTTCGGGGTATATAAATATCTCCAATTGCACTTACAGAAAGAGCCTTACGGGGGGCAGGTGCGCTCTTTAAGGCTGAAGAGGTCTGCTTGATTTTATCAGTTTTATCTTCTTTTGTTTGTATTGTTTTTTTATTTAGCTTAATACCTTTCAGATTTTTTTTACTGACATTGACAAAAGCCAGGTTTTTATTTTTTTTGTTTTCACCTGCCCTCTTTTTATTCCCGAAACGGATTGTAAGTACAGGACTTGTCCTGTTCCATGACGATACAGCAGGACCCGGGGTTCTTGTACAATTTACTATTAATGCAAGGACATTTCCTTGAAGATGCTCAATTGTAATATC
>CAZLBE010000290.1:0-3843 GCA_964557635.1 uncultured Desulfobacterales bacterium | reverse complement strand
AACACAAAGCCATATACAAAGTCAGATGCAAATGCAAATGCAGGTTCTGACAACGTCATGACAGATGACAGAGAACTTAACGCCAGCATAAAGACCGCCTTTGTGATTATAAAAGGGCTTTTTGATCAGCTCAACAGACCGGGCAGCATCATCGGAGCCTTAAGTTTTGATTCCGTTATCTTTCCATACATGGAAAATTGCGGTGCCATCCATCCTGCCTTTGCAGGGCTTTCCGGCCTGCTTAAAACCGTGAACAAGGAGATGCCGGATACTCTTGTGAAAATTGTTGATTTTTCATTAAAAGACTTTGTAAAAGAAAGGACTGAAAAACAAGCCGGACAAACGATTGATCATCAATCAGAATCTGCATACACTGCACAAACAATGCAAACAGCAGATACAGAAAAAACAGCAGAAATTTTCATCAATGAACTGCTCTCAAATGATCCTAGAACAGAGGTTGGATACAGAAACAATAAGCGCCACATCCTTTACATGAGGCCATCTATTTCACGCAGGCAGGGTCAAATTGTAAAAAAAGGCTCAACAATGCTTGTAACCGGAGGTGCCGGCGGAATAACCTATGAAATCATAAAAAAGGTTGCTGAAAAATACAAAACAAACCTTATTATCCTTGATATCAATGATATTTTCGGAATTGATGAAAAATTCTTATCCGACAAAATACAACTGCCGCAGATAATGGCACTGCTGAAAAATGATATGCCCCATGCAAAACCCGTTGAAATTAAACGTTCTGCAGACAGGATAATGAGAATCAGGCAGTCCGTTGAAAACATCAATTACCTGAAATCCCTTGGCGTTAATGTTGATTATAATGTTGTGGATGTTACCGATTTTACTGCTGTAAAAAAGACAATAGACAAATATGAAAAAATAGACGGGATTTTCCATGCAGCAGGTATGGAAATGAGCCAGTTCATCCCCAAAAAAGAGCTGAAGGCTTATGAACTTGTTGTGGATGTCAAGGTTAAAGGTATGGTCAACCTTTTAACGGCAATGGAAAAAAGGGATTACGATTATTTCATCACATTTTCATCTGTAACGGCAAGGTTTGGCAATGAAGGCCAGGCAGACTACACCGCAGCCAATGATTTCTTGAGCAAATCACTTCTCAGACAGAAGCAGCTGCATCCTGAAAGAAATTATAAAATATACGCATGGACCGCATGGTCAGGGGTTGGCATGGCCACAAACCCCACGGTTAAAAAAGTGCTTGAGGATCGAGGCGTACAGTTTCTGCCCATGGAGCAGGGTGTAAAATTTTTCATGGCGGATCTTCTTGATTCCCTTGAAAATGAAATGGCTTTTTCCGGAATGGATTATTCCTTTGACCGTGACGGCCTTTTAAGGCATGTAAATGATACTGAATTCCCGTTTTTAGATCATATAACAGCAAAAAATGATAACAATGTCACTTTTGCAAGGACCCTTGATCTGAAAAGGGATCTTTTCCTCTTTGATCACAGCATGGACGACACCCCTGTATTTTTGGGCTCAACGGGAATAGAAACACTTGCCGAAGCAGCAAAAGCCATTGCCGGAGAAAATGAGCATCTCGTGGAATTAAACGACTTTTCGATTCCCTATGGCATAAAAATTTTAAAAAAACGCCCGAAAGAGCTTACAATAAAGGCGTCAAACCCTGAACAGGGAGTATATCAATGCGAGATTTCTTCAGTTTTTAAAAATCCAAATGGTATCGTCATGGGTGATCCCATCCTGCACTACAAGGGCATGCTAAAATTTGCCGAATCTCTGCCTGCTCCTGAAAAAATCAAGCTTCCCGAATTTCACAAAGTTGAACTCATGGGCGAGCATGAAGAGATTATCTATAACCCGAAAAGGCTGTTCATGTTCGGGCTTTTTAACACCATTGTGAAAATCAATTCATTTGATGAAAAAATACTTGTCACAACAGTAAAAGATTCAAGCAACAAAGAATTTTTCACAGGTGTAACCCAGCCTGATTTCCAGACCCCTGCAGTAATTATTGACGCAATGTTCCAGACCGGCGGGCTGTTTGAATTTTTCACTACAAACAGGACAGTGCTTCCCTTTAAAATAAAAACATTGAAATTTTATAAAAAGCCTGAAAAAAACCAGGAATACTATTGTATTACGGAAAAAACCGCATCCAAAGAGGAAACAAACACCTATCAGCTTACGCTTACCGACAAAGAAGGAAATGTTTATATCTCAATTAAGGATTTCCAGATGGTCAAACTCAACACATTAGATGAAAAGGACAGAATTGACCATAAAGTCAAATATTAATAGCTCTGCTGATAATTTTTTCCCCCGGCACAGCATTATAAAGCCCGAACCGGGAATTGAGATCTGGTATGCAACAATACCGGATCTCATGAATTCTGTGTTTTCTGAAAAAAAATACAGCGGCAATTTTAAAGCCCGGCGCTGTCATTTTTTTAAGGAAAAGGACTTTATTCCACAATTTTTCTGCCATGAAGAACTTCAAACAATAAACAATTTCAAAGCCCTTAAAAAACAGATTGAATGGATGGCAGGCCGCTGCCTGATAAAACAAATGGTCTTAAAATATTCAAGCCATTTAACTTCAACATCATATTCTAATCAGAATTTTAGCAATATTAAGAAAGATAATAAAATAAAGCTTTGCGATATCATTGTTGCCCATCGTGCCGAAGGTGCCCCTTTTTTTAAAAAATGGCCATTTCCGGAAATTTCAATTTCACACTCAGGAAAATATGCTGCAACAGCTATGTGTACCATAAAGGGGGAAAAAATTGGTATTGATATTGAAAAAATAGGCAAAATACCCGACGTCTCTTTCATGAAAATAGCATTCACAGAAAAAGAGATCGCCAATATGAAGCATTACCCGGAAAATACACTTAAAGGCTCTGAGGAGGTATTTAAAAAATGGACAATAAAAGAAGCTTTTCTGAAATACATAAAAAAAGGCTTTAATGAAAGCCTTCACAGGGTTGAAATCTTTGATGACCAGATTTTGCATAATGGCAGAAAAGCAGATGTATCAATTTTCTCTAAAATTATTGGAAAAGGCACCGGGGAAAAGTATTTCCTCTCCATGGTAAATTAATTTTCCACATGCTGTGGAGCAGCATCTCTAATTCCTTATTATATTATAAAATTTATATTGCAAAATTGGCCTGTAACAGCGGTGGATGTTCATATAGTGCAACATTTAAATCAGCGGAGCGGATTCTTTGTACGTCAGCTGAATTTATTGGTTCTGCTTGTGTGCTTCCATATACATACGAAGGACGGCATTAATTCTTGTCTGATAACCAACTCCATGGGATTTAAACCATTCTAACACATCAGGGTCCAATCGAATCGAAATACGGGGTTTGGTTTTCGGCATTCGCAACTTTCCGTTTTTAAAAAAAGATTCATTGAGTTCGGGAATATCGGAGTAATTTATTTCTGAATCAGACATACTATTTAATTTATCCCAATCGGTTTTTGATTTCTTCTTTGAAGTGTCTGGTTTCATTTTTATTCGCCTTCCTTGCTGAAAGACTTCAACAACATCATTGAAATCGATTTTATGTTTTTGGATATTTTCTGAATTTTTATTTTTATCCCATTCGAATTTCATATAATTTATTGTATGTACATATTGTACATACGTCAAGCAAATAATTTGAAATGTTTTATTGTTTAGAAATTCCGCTTGATCTCCAATACTAAGCAGCAGGTCGGAATACTGGTCGGGATCTTTATTTTTTATTCTATCCATAATGGATTGCACTGCTGTTTGCATTTCTGGTACATCCACAGGTGTTGAGCCCTGTTCCCGTTCCATATCCTATA
>CAZLBE010000289.1:0-3850 GCA_964557635.1 uncultured Desulfobacterales bacterium | reverse complement strand
GATTTAAAACAAAAGAAAAGTACTTTAAATTTCTTATATATTTTATTGTAATAGTATTAATAAATGTTGCAGGTGTAAGCCTGTTTTACAGAGTTGATTTGACTGCAAATAAGCTGTATTCACTTTCAACTGCAAGTCAAAAAGTTGTAAAGACCCTGTCAGAGCCTTTAACTGTTAAAATATTTTTTACAAAAAATCTTCCAGCACCCCATAATAATACTGAAAGGTACCTCCATGATTTAATGGAGGAATATGCATCATACAGCAATAAATTCTTTAATTACAAATTCTACGATGTCACTTCAAAGGATGCGGGATTAACTGAAGCAGCCGATAAAAACAGAAAAATTGCAGAGGATTATGGAATATCCCCGGTACAGATCAGAATCATAGAAAATGATGAACTGCAGTTCAAGCAGGCATATATGGGGCTTGTTATTATCCACGGTGATCTTATTGAAAAAATACCTGCAATCACCTCCACCCGGGGACTGGAATATAAAA
Source organism: uncultured Desulfobacterales bacterium (assembly GCA_964557635.1). Lineage (GTDB taxonomy): Bacteria > Desulfobacterota > Desulfobacteria > Desulfobacterales > Desulfobacteraceae > WGCX01. Next base: position 3,346 of record CAZLBE010000289.1, on the reverse strand, counting down.
TAACAACTGCCATACAGCATTTAAATAACAAGGTAAGTGCTCTTTTAAGGCTTAAAGACAAGGTGAAAATCACCATGTATCTCTCATCCTCCTTAAATAAAATTGCACCCCTTATCGGCTTGAAAAAATTTTCATCCCTTAAAGGCTCAATTAAGGATATTGTTGAAAAATTAAACCAGAAAAGTTTTGGTAAAATAGATTTTAAATTTGTTGATCCTATAAATGAAGATGACATTAAAGCCACAGGTGAAAAATACCATATAATGACTTTAAAATGGCCTGCTCTTTCCAAAAAAAATATAAGTCAAGGAAGCGGATGTGCCGGTATTGTGATGTCTTATGAGGATAAAACAGAAACAATTCCAATCATAACAAGCGTTAATATTCCGGTTTTCGGAACCCAGTATCAAATGGCAGAACCCAAAACAATAGAAGATACCCTAACAAACACCATGGACAGGATGATCGGTATTAATCAGGCAATAGGATATCTTCATGATCATGGGACATCTGTCATGACACCTGCCGGAATGGGTATGATGGGACAGCAGCAGGGCCGTATGAGCGTTTTTAATCGTCTTGTCTCCAAAAGATATTCAATAAAATATGTTGATTTAAAGAAGAATAAAATTCCCGAAGGTTTAAATTGTCTTATCATTTCAAGGCCCACCAAAAAATTTTCCGATTATGAACTTTTTGAAATTGATCAGGCGCTTATGCGCGGAACAAACCTTGCGATTTTCCCGGATGCATTTAATGAAGTAATGCCAAACCAGCAGGGAGGTTTTGGAAGGGGGCCTCAATATATACCCATTGATACGGGTCTTGCAAAACTTCTTGCCAATTACGGCGTTAAAATAAAATCCTCCTATGTTATGGATGAGCATTGTTATAAACAGGCAATGCCGGCAAGCAGGGGCGGGGGCGAGAGGAAATTGTATTTTGTTCCCATGATACAGGATGCCAATATTAATAAGACGTTAGACTTTATGAAAAACATAAAGGGGATTGTAGCCATGAGGATATCTCCCCTTGTAATCAACAAAAATAAAATTAAAAAAATGGGAATCAAAGCCTACACGCTGTTCTCATCTTCAGAAAAATCATGGGAAATGAAAAACAGGATCAATTTAAATCCCATGTTTATTACGCCTCCTTCAAACAAGTCGGATATGAAGTCATACCCCCTTGCAGAGATGCTTGAGGGTAAGTTTCCAAGTTATTTTATTGACAAAAAGCTTCCTGTAAAAGAGACAGCTGAAAAAAATAAAGATAACAATAAGGGCAAGGATACAGGTAAAAAAACTGCTGATAATAATCCGGATACAAAAAATGTCATGGCCAAAGATATTTTAGCGGTCAAAGCTCAGAACCATTTTATTAAAAAGTCCGGGTCAGGCAAAATTTTTATCATGGCATGCTCTCCGATGCTTCAGAATAATATGCTTGATTCCCAGGGGATCACAAGTAATGCTGCATTTATTCTGAATTCCATTGATCATTTAAATAATCAGGATGAAATCGCAGTGATGCGCAGTAAAAATCAGACATTGAATCCACTTGCCAAAACAACTCCTTTTGAAAGAAGTTTCATTAAAATATTTAACATTGCTGTTCTTCCCGTGTTAGTGATTCTTTTTGGTTTTGGCGTATGGCTCAAAAGGAGTTCAAGGAAAAAATACATTAAAACGATATTTTATAAGCAATCATGATACCGATCCGGATTGGCCCGGATTTTCATAATTTGTCAGAATCTTTGATTCTTTGAGGCAATCTGGGCCAAATCCAGATCGGCATCATGGCCGTTATATGAAATGGAATGCAAAGTTTACAGCATTCTATTTCATAAAAAAAAATAAATAAGGGAGATATGGAAAAAAATGAAAAAAGAATATTTTATACTTGCAGCTGTCATTGCAGTGCTTTGTGCATATCTTGTTTTGCATAAGGAAAATAAAACACATTATACAACACCGGATATCCCCGCGGTAAAGATAAATGATATTACAAAAATAAAACTGATTAAGGGGAAAAAGGACGTCTCCATTGAAAAAGAGGATGACAACTGGGTTATAACTGAAAAAAAATATCCTGCAGATAAAACAAAAGTTAAGGCCATGCTTAATGTTATTGCAAAATTGAGTCTGTCAGACCTGATATCTAAAAGCCATGATCTTACACGATATGAACTTGATCCTGAACACAGAATAAAAATCATAGCAGAAAATGATTCGGGTAATCAACTTAGAAAATTTTGTATCGGGAAAACAGCCCCAACATTCAGGCATACATTTGTTACAATGGACGATGATAAGGATGTTTACTATGCCAACGGGAATTTCAGATCCGATTTTGATGATGATGTTAACGGCTTCAGGGACAAAACTGTCCTTTCTTTTAATAAAAATTCAATAGAGGAGATAAAAATCAACAAAGGAAAAAACAAAAAAGAGTTTTTTCTGAAAAAGATAGTAACACCTGAAAATAAAATCTCAGCTGTCAAATCCGTTAACAATTCTGATAAAACAGAGAACAGGTTAAAAGCAAAAAATGCAAAATCCACGGCTGTGGCAAAATGGGAATCAAAAGATAATGCCTATTTTAATGTCAGTAATATTAAAGATCTTATGTCAGAGCTTGCAGATCTTAAATGCTCAAGTTATACTGATAATGATTCAAAGGACGCATATAAATCAAAAACACCTTTGTGCGTCATTCACTTAAAAGGAAAAAATAATAGTGGGAATAAAGGAAATATGATGATTTCCATTTATTCTAAAAATAAGACTGGAGATTATTCTGGTATCTGTTCTGAAAACAGATATCCTTTTGTCCTTGGATCCTATAAAGGAAATAATATTTTATCTAAGGCAAATGCCCTTTTGGGAATCAAAAAGGACAGCAAAAAAAAGGATTAACCACTATTGAAAGTATTTCTAAAAGCAGCATATCAGCCTTATAAATGGTTGTTTCTTATTCCTTTTGTGGTGTTATGTTCACTTTGCTGCGGATTGATATGTATGTTTGTTGCTTTTATCTTCGGGCCTGATTCAGCTGATTGTCTTGCTGTTTTATGGTCACGTCTTGTCTGTTTTTTTATCCCTGTCAGGGTTAGAATAAAGGAAAGAAATAATGATTCTATTGATAAAGCCTATGTTGTGGTGGTTAATCACCGGAGCATGATAGATATTCCTGTGATTCATGGATGGCTCGGATTAAAGATTAAATGGGTGATTAAAAAAGAACTGAAGAAAATTCCTGTTTTCGGCTCTGCCTGCGACAGTCTCGGATGCATATATGTTGACAGATTTGACAGATTTTCTGCAATTAAATCGATTCAGGATGC
>CAZLBE010000288.1:0-3853 GCA_964557635.1 uncultured Desulfobacterales bacterium | reverse complement strand
CCCATAGCGACTTATCAAGGGAATTTCCAAAAAATAATCTTTGCATCCTTGTTTGCCCAGTAAATTCGCTAACTCTTTTTTATTCCTCATCAGTTATTGCTGGTATGAACGCCGTTCAATTTTTTAAAAACCTCATAACCCGTTAGAATATCAAGTGCCCTGTTGACCTGGGAATCACGCATCAATCTGTCCATATTGATGAATCCTCTTTCTCTTTTCTGCTCGGTATTGTTTTCCGGTTTTTTTAAATTTACATTATTGTCTGTGTTCTTTTTATTACCCTGCTTCCCCTTTTCAGCCTTAAGATGATGTTTGAGATCCTTTTCTCTAATCATTCTTCCAAACGGAAATTTTTCTTTTTTTTCTACAATTTTTTTTGCAAGGCTGTATTCTACTTTTATATCAGGTTTTATCCCCTCTGCCTGAATGGACATGCCATTCGGAGTATAGTATCTGGCAATTGTGTATTTAAGCCCGAACCCGTCCCTTAGGGATTTGACTGTCTGTACTGATCCTTTTCCAAATGAGGTCGTTCCTATAATAAGTGCCCTTTTCTGATCCTGAAGGGCTCCTGCAACAATTTCCGAAGCACTTGCAGTACCTCCGTTAATAAGGACAATTATAGGATAATGCCTGTTTATTGCATTTGAATGGGCATTAAAAACTTCTGTATTTTCCGGAAGCCTTCCTTTAATGGAAACAATGACACCATGATCAAGGAAAATATCAGATACGGCAACGGCCTGTGTTAAAAGACCGCCGGGATTATTTCGTAAATCCAAAATAAGTCCTTTAAGCGGGACATCTTTGTTTTCAAATTTTTTTAATGCCTGTTTTATCTCAGATGCTGTGTTTACCCTGAAATTTGTCACCGATATATATGCGTATCCGGGTTTCAGTGTTGTACTTTTTACACTTTCCAGAGGAATAGTTTCCCTTTTCATGGTATAGGTCACAGGTTCGGGCTTTCCTTTTCTTATAATAGTTATGGAAACCTTTTCCCCCTTGGGACCTCTCATCATTTTAACACTCTCCCATAGTGCCATATCCATGGTATTTTTCCCATTGATCCGGATAATAACATCTCCTGCTTTTATCCCCGCCCTGTAGGCAGGTGTACCCTTGATGGGTGAGATAACCGTAAGAATTCCCTTTTTCATTGTGATCACGATTCCTATACCGCCAAATTCTCCCTTGGTATCATCCTGCAGTTCATCAAACGCCTTAGGCGGCATGAATGCGGAATGTGGATCAAGATTTCCAACCATGCCCTTAATAGCATTTTGAATAAGCTTGTCCGTGTCCACCTTATCAACGTAATTCCGTTCAATTTCTTCCAGTACGTCGGAAAAAAGTTTTAATGACTGATAAGTTTTATCACTTGCTGCCCGGGCCGGATAAAAATGACCTGCTCCAAATATCATCATAATAAATAATGAAATTATTACACCAAACTTGAACAGTATTGTGCTCTGTTTTCTTTTCATTGTTTTCAAACTCCTTTCTTCAACCATTTTATCGGATTTACAGGCTTTCCGTGAAATCTCACCTCAAAATGCAGGCAGCAACCTTTCATTGAACCGGTATCACCTGCGGTTGCTATAACATCACCTCTGTCTATAAAAGAACCTTTTGTTTTAAAAATTTCATCAACATGGGCGTATAAAGTATAATAATTATCTCCATGATCAATGATAATAATATTTCCATAGCCCTTAAGCCATTGTGCAAATATAATTCTGCCATTAAATACCGAGTGAACAGGTTCACCTCGATTGGCCTTTATATCAATTCCGCTTTGAAAAGTGAAGGAAGGAAAATTTCTGTTTCGCGCAGTCCCGAATTTTGATATAATCTTTCCTTTAACAGGCATTTCAAGTTTTCCCTTAAAGTCAGCAAAGGATGCCCCTTTCTCAATGGAATAGCCCGGTCTGAAGGATTTTATCCTGATGTCAAGGGCATCGGCTGCCTGTTTAAGAGAAGCTATGGCTGCAAAGCTTAAGTTTTTTTTACTTTTAATTTCTTTTAAAATAGCTTTACGTCTCTGACCCTCTTTTTTCATTATCCTAATTTTATCATTTATTTGTTCACCAAGAACATATTTTTCCTTTTGTTGCTCAGCAAGTTGCCGTGCTAATAAAATAAGCGCATTTTTTTCTTTTATTTCCATATCAATAGTTGTCATGTCCGACTCAATTATCCTTTTAAGATAATTTTGCCGTACAATGAAATCAAACACAGAATCAGGCATGGTGAAAAGTTCGGTTACACCTATCATTTTCATTTTATAAAAACTCTTTAACCTGGCCTCGGCATAGGTTTTGTTTTTTGTAATCTCGGGCAATAATTGTTTTTCCGCTGCATAAGCTTTATCAATCTTTTTGTTTAATTTATCCATCTCATCTTTAATTGCCAGTACCTGTTTCCTCATTCTGCTTAAACGCTCTTCAATATCATTTAAACCATCTATAATTTTAGTTTCTTTTTCTGTGAACTCATTGAGTTTTTTAACTTCTATTTTAATTTTAGCTTCAATGGTTTCAGATCTGTTTTTTTGTTGTTTTTTCCCATAACTGCCAGATTTTTTTCTTTTGATTTTGACAAGTTTAACGTATTTTGGTCTGTTCCGTACAAACCCATGTACACGTACATCTTTGCAGGATACCTCAAGCCAGCCCCCAATACCGCCTGTTATTTTATAAATTTTCATTTTTCCACCTTTTTTTATAATTTTCAAAACAGGGGCATGTCGATTTGGAGCGCTTCTCACATTGAGTTGAAAGGCAGTGACAACACCGGTAACGTCCACTTGCTGCCCCTCTGCCCTAACAGGAACTGACGAAAAAGGGAAAAAAGGTAAAAGGAAAATAAGGATAAAAGCGAAAGTCTGCATCAATATTTCAAAAACTGTTTTAAGGAAAGATAACATCCAAGCCAGCCTAAAAATGCACTGCAGGCAATTATTATTACAGAGTATTTTATGGAAAGAAATTTTATGTTAAGCAGCATATACAATGGAATGTTCTTTTCAGCTTCTGAAGACAGAAGAAGAAAAAAGACGAAAAGAAGACCAAAGCCTGTGACACCACCTGCAATGCCCTGCAGTAAGCCTTCTATATAAAAGGGGGTAATGATAAATTTGTCAGTTGCTCCGACAAGTCTCATTATTTCCACCTCCTGCCGCCTTGCATAAAATGACAGTCGGATTGTATTTGCAGTAATGAAAAGGGCAATCATAAAAAAAAGGCTGCTGATGGCATAGCCTGTCATCTTAAAAAAATTGAAGATGCTTAAAAATTTTCCAAGCCATCTCTCACCGTATTCTACATCTTCAACCATTGGTATTTTTTTAATTTTTACGGCAAACTGTTTAATGTTTTGCCATTCGTTTACGTTATTTTGCATAATGACTTTAAGCGCATCGGGCAGGGGATTTTCTTTTAAACCGTCTATAAAACTGCTTCTCGAAGCCATATCTTTTTTTAATTGTTTAAGGGCTTCAATTTTGGATATAAATATTATTTTTTCTGTTTTACCCATGGTATTAATTTTATGTTTCAACTGTGGCAGCATATTTATATTAAACTCAGGTCCAAGATAGACCATTATTTTTCCACCCTGTTCTCCGGACTGAATAATTCTGCAGGCATTTTCAAAAAAAAGCGCAAAAACGCTGACCACAAGAATACACAGAGTTAGGGTCACAATGGTAATGCTGTTGAGAAACTTATTGGACAAAATGTCCGAAACTGCTCTTTTAAAATAATAAAGCATACTTTTTTCTTATATTTTTTTAAATGTCCTTTAGTGCCTTACCCCTAAATTTCTGTAATAAAAAACAAAAAATTGTCAG
>CAZLBE010000287.1:0-3860 GCA_964557635.1 uncultured Desulfobacterales bacterium | reverse complement strand
AGGCAGATCTGGCCTGGCCCAGCCGCATCTCAACAAATTGAGGGCTGAAAGCGCTAAGCCAATAGAATGCTGTTAATTTACATTCTATTTCTTATAAAAAAATTGTCAGTAGGCGAAGCTAGATCTGAAAACCCATAGCAGCAAGCATCATCACAGGAAATTTCTTAATAGACTATAAATACTGTTGCTGCCATAAACATAAAATGGTTCGGTAGCAAATGTGAATTCTACACAGTTCCTGCATCATAGGTGCATGAAGTAAAATCAATTTCCTCACCGCATTTGTCACATTTATGTTTTTTATCAAATTCATCTGAAAAGATCTCTTTTGATTCGCCGCATTTTGGACATTTGCAGGTAAATGATTTTAAATTTTTAAATTGTTCGAAACCCGGGCAGTGTTGTGGAGTTGTCATAACGTTCTCCTTTGTATTTGGCTTTAATTGTCTGTTGAATAAAAGGACTTAAGTCAATACCTTGAACTGGCTTAATGTATTTTATCCGTTTTTAGTTTAAATGGATAAAACCTATTTATCATATATTAAAAGCCAATGACGAATAATTGTCAATAATAAAATAATATTTGCGAAATTGCTTGACCTGTAACTATATTCAACCTCCTTAATCCTGATTAAAGTTCTTGAATAGTGCTTACAAAGGCAAAAAATGCAAGGGTGCTGCATAAAGATAATACTTCTCGGAACAAAAGATGCCACATCGCATGCGCCACCGCTTCCTGAAAAACGAACATCCGGATTAAAATAATCTCCAATAACGGTTGAATTTACATTTCCGAACCTGTCGATCTGGGCCGCACCAAGAATACCTATGACATTTTTTCCTGTTATCTGGTTCTGCATTGTTGCAAAGGCATCAAGAAGTCCTCCGTTCAGAGATGCCCCTCCTCACAGGTGAGAATAAGGTGTTTTGCTGATTTTGCCTGTTCCACATCTGCAAAATTCAAACCCTGTATGCGGCTTGTACCCTGTTTATCCGCCTGTTGAACATGGATAATTGTGACATCGGTGTTTATGGCGGGAACGAGAATCACTTTTGCTGTATTTAGCCAGTGCCCAAACGGGTTGTCCATTGTGATAAGTTTTTCATCGGGCAGTTTGGGATCTTTAAGCCTGGTTTCCCTTGGGAAACCCCATTTTTTAACAATATCCGTTCCCAGAGAAGAACGTACTGGAAGAAAAGGGATACCCATTGACCCTGCAAGAAACCTTAATGTCATCTGATAGTTGGAATAATCCTCGATCTCGATTAAACCTTCCTGTACCGCTTTTCTAAAACGGATACATGTTGCTGCAAATTTTCCATTGCCCCCATAGGCGATCTCAATTTTTTTTACACACCCCGCACCAATAAGCTCATCAACTCCCTGACCATTAGAATGGGCATACAGATGAAGATTTTTAATTTTTTGACGGATAATTTCATACACTGCTGCCATCGGGTTTCTGTTAATGGTAAATCCCCCTATGGAAATATGACTTCCATTGTTCACATACTTTTTTACGGCATCTTCAAGCCCCATGATTTTATCTTGTCTTATTTTCACGGAAAAGTCCTTTTTATTTATTGCAAATTGTTTCATATTATGGTACAATGTTTCTTAATATGCATCACGATTTGTGTACTATGCAGTGGATTTAAAGTCAATACTTACTTATTTTTTATTCACAACCATGAAGCGTGTCTGGATTTGCCCGGCAGCCTTTTAATAAATTTTTTATTTAAAGGGATAAATCAGGATAAAACAGAATCGGCCTCGTGACCGTAATAAATGGAGTTTTATGAGAGGATATTCCACACTTGGAAAAAATTTGATTTTATCAGACAGAATCCCGCTACAAAAAAATATGCCCTTGGAAGTATCTATTTTTCTTTTTTTCGTTCACTTCAGGATGAATATCCAGTAACCAGGCTGTTTATGCCATATATGAAACAACTTTTATCAGGTACACAGGAAACAGTACATCTCAATGTGATAGATGCAGGCGGATTATCACGAATTTGCATAAATTCCCTTGAATCGTCCCGAAAATTAAAAGCAAGTCAGGCCATTGGAACCCGTGCTCTGCTCTATGCAGGTGCAACTTCCAAATACCTGCTGGCCTTTTCCTCAAAAAAATTTATTGACAATTACATGGCCAATATAACACTTTCCCCAATAACCGGAAACACTATCATAAAAAAGGATCAACTCCTTTATGAACTTACCATGATCAAAAAAAAGGGATATGCTTCAAGTATGGCTGAAACCACACATGGACTTGGAGCTTTGAGTGTACCAGTGTTTACCTTCAGCAATGGGAAATCCCTGTTAGCTGCAATAAGCCTTGCAATACCGGAAATAAGGTTTAATAATGATGAACACCGCAGGATGTGTATAAATCAACTGCTTCTTGTTTCAAAAAAATTCTCAAAAATGACGTAAATATTGTGTTGTATAGTCTTTTATATAACCGCCATGAGATGAATCCGGGCCAATCCGGATCGGCCTCATGGCCGTTATAATCAATATTGTATAGAATAAAATCATCCTGGTTGTCTCAATCTTTATACTTGACCATTCCAGTATCTTGCCCTATTATCTATCCCTTTCAATACAGTACATTCAGGTGAAACAATTAGTAAATATTCGGCCAGCACCTCATATTCGCCCATTTTGACCTGCTCACATAGCATCAGTATGCTTTTGCAGTCCCAAATAGACGAATATGAGGCACTCTCCAAACATTTACATTATAAGCCGAATATTTACAACAATTAAAACATGCTACAGGAATATGCCCGTTCATGGAAAATACAGAAATCCAACTGAATTCCATTTCTGAAATGAAAAAAAAAGAACACCATATCCATCTTGAAGGATCTGTAAAACTTAAAACCCTTAAGAAGGTTGCCAGGCGTAAAAAAATGGCTCTGCCCGGGAATAACTTTTACCCCAAAAACGGTTATCCGGATTTTGAATACTTCACCCTGGTATTTGACAGGGTGCTGGCTTATTTTACAACAAGAGAAGATTTTTTTGACCTTGGGTACGATTTTGCCGAAGGTCAGGCTAATCAGAACATCATTTACACAGAGGCCTTTATAATGCCCCAGGTTCATGAAATGATGGGTCGGGATCTCAAAGAGATACTCACAGGTCTGGAACAGGGACTTGCCAAAGGGGAAAAGGACTTTGGCGTTACCATCCGTCTTGTTTATTCCATTTCCAGAATGGCAGGGAGCAAGGCTGCCTATGCAACCCTGGACTATATTGACCGATACCCCAACACCAGGGTTGTGGGAATCGATCTGGCTGGAATGGAGGTGCCGGATTCCATTCTCCCTTTTAAAGAACCCTTTGAGACCGCCCGGCAGATGGGACTGACAACTACTGCCCATGCAGGAGAATTTTCAGGGGCAGATCATGTAAGCCAGACCCTGGATATACTCAAACCTTCCCGTATTGGTCACGGTATCGGATGCCGGGGGGATAAAGTTCTCATCCGAAGACTTGTTGAACAGAACATTCCCCTTGACATATCCCTGTCCTCCAATGTCCTTTTAAAAGCGGTTCTTAGCTTTGAAGATCATCCTGTCCGCTTTCTTTTTGACCAGGGGGTGTGCATTTCACTGAATACGGATGACCCGGCATTGTTCAACACCAGCCTTGTGGACGAGTATAAAATTCTGAGCAGTCGATTTGGGTTTACTTTCGAAGAAATCTCCCGAGTAGTGGAAAATTCCTTGCATTCTAAACACTTCCATAAAAAATCAAGTAAAACTTGAGGATAAAAAAATGAGTAAGCACCCGGTTCTAACCCTTGCTGCAGACCATGTCCTTTTGCCGGTAGCTGTCTCCT
>CAZLBE010000286.1:0-3861 GCA_964557635.1 uncultured Desulfobacterales bacterium | reverse complement strand
AATAACGCGATCTACACCTGCCTTACAAGACTGTTTAACCAGCATTCTCGTTGCCCTTACGTTAACTTTTCTATAACGGTCAAACAACGTCTTGCCCTTTATTTCATCTTGCTGTTTCAAAGAATGATTACCTAACATGGCAGCAAGGTGGAATACTATATTTACATTTTTTACCGCACGTGCCAGGACATCAGGGTCACAGATATCCCCTTGAAAAAATTCTATCCTTGAAACTCCCTGATCTTTTCCATTGATAAAACTTTTATTTTCCCCGTTTAAAAGCCGCGAATCTTTCCCGTTAAAAGAGGTTAAATCAATTAAATTTTCAAAACCTCCATGAACCCCATGCCTCGTTAAAATTCTAACTTCATAGCCTTTTTGAATAAGCTGTTTTACCAGGGTTTTCCCAACAACGCCTGTTCCTCCTGTTACAAGGACTTTTTTCACGCTCATTAAATTGTGTTCCCCCTGTTTTTAATTAAAACAAAGCAGGATTTATTTGTTGTATTTTAAAAGACTTGTCCATGCCCAGCAACACATATAATAAAAACTTTCAAAACAGGAAAATCCTTCAACATCTCTTAAAAGATTCCAATGAGGTATAATAACTCCGGATTTACTGGATGTTACAGAATTTCTTCTCAAACGATATGAAGCTAATATCTCTTTATTACCATATGCATAATTAACATTATACTTTAACAAATAAAGCCAAAACGCATAATCGTCACGAAGACTGCCCAATTGTTCATTTAAATAATGCTTCCCAAGTTTTCCAATATTAATTAATACTGTTGAAGGAAAGATCGGTACAGACTTCAAAAGCTGTTTGTAATTTACTCTCTCGGGTACAATAAAGGGTGAAAGTATCTCCTTTTTAGTTTGTTCATCTATCCTTTTGTATGATGAAAATACAAAAACAGCGTTCTTCTCCTGCATAAACCTGAGTTGTTTGTCAAGAAAAACAGTATCCCAGAGATCATCTGAATCAAGAAAAGCAATGATGTTACCCCTTGCAGCTTTTATTCCTTTATTCCTTGCACCTGAAGATCCCTGATTTTGTTTTGATACAATAAGTCTGATTCTTGAATCATCTTTCATATATCGTTCAACAACGTCAATCCCCATTCCTTTATCAGAACTGCCATCATCAATGACTATCATTTCCCAGTTCATATAGCTCTGATCAAGAACGGTATCAATTGTTTCTTGAATAAATTCCGAACCATTGTACATGGGTGTTACTATGGAAACTAATTCTTTCTGCATAATAAAATAAAATTATTTCAAAAATTTCAGGTGCCTTGTAAAATCACCTTTAATTCCATCCCTGACGCACTTTAAATAGTATAAATAATTTTTAATATCAAAATGTCTTTTTATTAAAAACAACCATGTATACATCAAAAATTTAGCAAACACAAAACCTTTTCCCTTGTAATTCCAATAATTATAAGTACTGTTTCGTATTAAACATGTAAATCTTAATTGTGAATCGGTATAGTTAACAGGAATCAGACCAAAAAATATTCTATCATGCCCTGCTTTGTCTTCCGGATGGAAAAAAATAGCATCAAGGACTGTAACAGTTGAAAAACCAGCTTTAATAGATCGATACTGATATTCAAAATCATCTCCCCATATAAACATCTCTTTTTTGGGATACCCTACACGTTCAATGATTTTACGACTCACCAGCAAGCCGTTAAAAGGCACTGCATTATACATAATTCCATCATTAAAGGATCTTCGCAGCTCATTATAGGATCTTGTCCATCTTTTATTTTTTTTCCTGATAAACCATGTCAGCATATCCTTTTTTTCGGGATCAAGGCTGATTGGCATAACATAATCATATAAGTTTGAAAATTCCAATTGTTTTTCAAGACAGTTTGCAGAAGGATACCCATCATCATCCATGATCCAGATAAAATCGGGTTTATCCCGGAAAGCAGCTTTCATGCCTTTATAAAAACCGCCGGCACCGCCCGTATTTTTGACAAGACTTAAATAATGAACGTCCACGCCTTTTATTTTTGCATTTGCACCTGCAAGTTTACTTAAAACTATATTATTGGAATCAATTTGTGTTAAAGGACTTAAGGGTATCCCATTTAAGGTAAGAAACTCATATGTCCCGTCCGTTGATGCATTATCGATGATATATAATGTTTTTACTTTTACACTCTGCATCAGCACAGATTGGACACACCGTAAAAGTAATTCTTTTCTATTGTATGTAACTATTACTGCGTTAATAATGAAATTGGACATATTGATTTTCATATTATAATTTCAATGCGTTATCAGTAGTCGACGTATAACTGACACTATTTCCTCCTTCTAACCTTGTGCAAATATCAAAATCTGGTAATTATCTGAAAAATTTATATGATTGTATTATTGAAGTGAAAAAAATCCTGTGTCACTAATTGTAATTTTTCCCGTAAACTGTGTTCTGCCTATAATTCTCCAGTAAACAATTCCATTTTTTTGTTCAATTTGCTTTATGCGTTTCCACTTATCGTCCCATATTTGTTCAGGTATTTCATCCGTTGTATTACTGTGCAGCCATACATTATTTTTCGGTATAGTAAGGGTAACAGCAAAATTTCTAATAAATTGAGAAGTTGATGAAAATTGAATCTTATAGTTTGTCAGGTTTTCTGCATCCCATGAAAACCGGGCAGGAAAAAATGAAGAAAGGACAGAGCCATTGGCAGGGGCAATAAGATTTATCATGCCTGAGTCAGCTGTATAATACCAATTTAAAAATTCATCCCAGTCTGTATCCTGGGCAAAATCAATTGTTGCAGCGTTATAATCTGTGTCAAACAGAGCATTTCTTATTGGAAAATAGACGGCAAGACCATGGGCGTCAGGAAGAGTATTGTCACATGTGCTTGCAATAACAGCAGTATTTGTATCATTCATAACATTATAAGCTGCTGTTTGCACATCAGAATCATCCGTTTCATTATAGAGCAATTCGGTAAAATCATAAAGGTCGATATTCTCGTTGTCATTAAATGACTGGCTGTCTTTCCTGATATTCAGTATATCTGACTTATTATAATTCATGAGGGCTGAGGAAAAGGCATTGATGGAGTCTCTTAAGTTGTCCATCATTGATAAATCAACTGCTGACATAGTTATTCCATAGTCATTTGATTCACCATAGCGGTTTACTATATCTGTTCCCAATTCTGCAGCCGTCATGTCAGGAGATACAGCAAGATCGGCCAGTATTGTATCATATGGCCAGCCTGAATCCGGCTCAGTTGCTTCAGAACCTATCATTATAGTTCCCATATCTCTTAACTCATAGGCTACTTCAGCCATACCCATAAGACAGGCATCAAACCCAATAATATCCACCGGCCCCAGGGCAGCAAATGCCTGCTTCACTTCCTTTATGTCCATTGATGCATCTGAACCGCTTGTGTCATCCCAGCATACTGATTTAATTATTTTGCGTTTTATTATGGATTCGCTTGATTCTTTCCAGCCACCACCATGATTCCACAGAATAACAGCGTAATGGTCTGCCGGATAATTACTTTTCCCCCAGTTAACAAAATCAATTAAACTTTGTGGATTTGACATGTCTATTTCACGTCCACCACGGCCGTCGCCCCAGTCGGCAATCGCACTGTCTCTGGTTGGTTGCATATCTTTTGTGATAAAAAATCTCTGGCAGTCTGTCCAGTTTCCATAGGTATTGGTGTATCCTGGAATTCTGTCAAATTGAACAATTATATTTATATCAGCGTCTGATCCGACTTCTGCCATTTCAAGAAAATCACAAATGCCTGCCTGTTCCAGATTATTATCAGCATCCATATAGACCATAAAAGTCCA
>CAZLBE010000285.1:0-3878 GCA_964557635.1 uncultured Desulfobacterales bacterium | reverse complement strand
TTTTCCAAACATACCTAATACAGCGACAAGAGAGAACGACATAGCAAATGTGAAAAGTCTTACAGTCATAGTTCTGTTTTCTTTTAAGCTGTTGTCGATTTTAATATCTATACGCTCAATGAGGGTATCTATTTTATCTTCAAGTCGTTGAAATCTGTTATCTACCTGCTCAAATCGTTTATCTATCTGCTCAAACCGTTTATCCACCTGCTCGAACCGTTTATCTACCTGCTCGAAACGTTTATCCACCTGTTCGAACCGTTTATCTACCTGTTCAAAACGTTTATCCACTTGCTCGAATTGTTTATCTACCTGCTCAAAACGTTTATCCACCTGCTCAAAACGCCTTTCGGTATCTTTTTTAAAATCTCTGATCTGTTCTTTGATCTGATCCTGATTCCTTCTTGATTCATCAATTTGAACCTGCAGCAAATCAAATCGGCTGTCGAAATATTTTGTATTAGGGAAAAATCCGGCAATAAGAGCTTGAAAATCCTGCGGCAGTTTTGTCTGTTCCTGTTGTTTTATTTCATTTTCCATAACATATATATTCCATATTTGAGACTGTTTCTTACAATAAAATTGTGAAGGTGTAAAAAAATATTCTTTGGTAAGGGATATATACCACGCAAAAATATTGCATGTAAATGAAATTATTGATAAACATGATAATTATACTTAAATGTTAAGTCTGTCTGCACATAAAATATGAGAGTGTTCATTGATTATAATTTTTTATGCTTTGCTTGACAAAAAGCATCTTCCTGTCTTAATCATGTTGCTCTATAAGAAATAGACGGGGTGCTGTTGTCGAAACTTTGAGCAATATTTTGATATAACGGCCATGAGGCCGATCTGGATTGGCCCAGATTGCCTCAAAGAATCAAAGATTCTGACAAATAATGAAATAGGTGTAATGATTTCATTCTATTTCATATAAAAGGTTATGAGGCGGATCTGGACTTGCCCAGCTGCCTCGCAATAAATGTAGAAATAGACGTAATAATTTATGTTCTATTTCTCATAAAAAAAGAAAAAAGGAAAATAATGATTGTAAGAAGAATAGTCGCTTTAATGGCAGTTTTTTTATTATTTTTTGCCTTGAATGGATGCGGAAACAACAAAAAAGAACAAGGTAAAACTAAAAAAAACAAACAAGAGCATACAGAGAAGCAAATTAGTGTAAAACCATCAATAATTCATAAAAAGCCCACGGCAAAACTTCCAGAAAATCTCAAATGGCTTACCAATGACACTGACCCTGTTTTTTCTTCACTCCATTCGGTAAAGGGTGGAACACTTCACTCGGCAATTTTGAGTTTTCCAATGACGTTCAGGACGGTGGGACCTGATTCCAATGGTAGCTTCAGAAGCGCGATCTTGGACAATCAGTTGTCACTTATAAATATTCATCCCAATACAGGTAGAATTATTCCTGAGCTTGCAACTTCCTGGGCCTTTGGAAAAGATAAAAAGACTATGTACTTTAAGCTTGATCGAAAGGCAAAATGGTCGGACGGGGTTCCTGTTACGGCATGGGATTTCGCATACACTCTTGAATTCATGCGTTCTCCTGACATTATGGCTCCATGGTACAATGACTATTATACAAAAGAGATAGATAAAGTTATTGTGTATGATGATTATACTCTGGCCGTGAAAAGCACAAAAGCCCAGCCCGATCTCTACCTGAAACTTGGCATAAACCCCTGTCCGGAGCATTTTTTTGGCAGACCGGGTAAAGATTTTGTCGATAAATACAATTGGAAAATAGTTCCAAATACCGGCGCATACCAGATATCGAATTTTAAAAAGGGAAAGTACGTTGTATTTAAAAGGAAAAAACAGTGGTGGGGGAATAACTTAAGATTTTTTAAGAACAGATTTAATGTGGACAGGGTGGTTTTCACCGTTATCAGGGATTATAATATGCTTTGGGAGTATTTTAAAAAAGGAAGAATTGATGTGTTTTCCCTTACAATGCCGAAATACTGGTACAATAGATCCAATACAACAGTTTTTAATAAAGGTTATGTAAAAAAGATCTGGTTTTTCAATGATACTCCGAGATCAGCATCAGGTATGTGGCTTAATCAGGACAGGGAAATCTTTAAGGATAAGCGTGTGAGATATGCCTTTGCCCATGCCATGAATGTAAAGAAAGTGATTGATGATGTATTAAGGGGGGATTATTTCAGGCTTAACCAGGCCTACGAGGGGTATGGAGATTATACAAATTCTGATATTAAACCGCGAGAATTTGATATTGGCAAAGTGAAAACCCTTATGACTGAGGCAGGCTGGAAAAGGGGGGATGACGGGATATGGCAGAAAAACGGGAAGAGATTTTCCGTTGAAGTAACCTATGGATTTGAGGGGTACACACCAAGGCTTGTTGTTTTAAAGGAAGAAGCTGCAAAGGCAGGCATAGAGCTCAGGCTCCAGAAGCTTGACAGTACGGCAGCTTTTAAAAAATTTCTTGAGAAAAAATTTGATGTGGCGTGGATGGGCTGGAGTACAAATATGCGGCCTTCCTACTGGCAGAGCTGGCATTCTGACAATGCTCACAAGGTTCAGACAAATAATATTACAAATACTGATAATCCGGTGCTTGACAAACTCATTGATCAATACAGGGCAAGCCTTGACGAAAATCAAAGGAAAATACTTTCCAGGCAAATTCAGGAAAAAATTCATGAAACAGGAGCATTTATTCCAACTTTTATGGTACCCTACGTCAGATACGGATACTGGAGATGGCTGAGGCTTCCCCGGTTCCATGGCACAAAATTGTCCGATTCTCTGTTTGATCCTTTTAATACTACAACGGGCGGGCTTTTCTGGTTTGACAGGAAAATGTATGATGAGACAAAGAATGCAATAAAAAATGGTAAATCCTTTAAGCCGTCGGTGATTATTGACGATCATTTTAAACCGAAAGGAATATCGGGATGATCGGTTTACAACGGCAAAGAATGGGTTTATTGCACGCACAAACTGAGGCAAATCTGGGCCAATCCGGATCCGCCTCATGGCGGTTATACAAAAATAATCACAATGACAAACAATAAATCAATTCTTACAATAAGAGATCTCGTTGTCTCCTTTAACACTGAATCCGGAAAAATCAGGGCTGTTGATGGAGTGGGCTTTGAGCTTGAAAAGGGACAAACCCTTGGTATAGTTGGAGAGTCAGGGTGTGGAAAAAGTGTCACAGCCATGTCCGTATTAAGGCTTTTGCCCAGGCCTTCCGGCATGATTGAATCAGGTGTTGTGGAATACAGGGGAAAGGATCTTTTATCTGTACCGGTTGAAGAGATGCGCTCCATAAGGGGTAAGAAAATTTCCATGATATTTCAGGAACCAATGACCGCTTTAAATCCTGTACATAAAATTGGAAAACAGATTAAAGAGGTTTACCAGCTCCATTTTCCGGACATGACAAAAAATGAGGTAAAAGCATCCTCAATACATGCCCTTGACAGGGTCGGGATTGCAGATGCCGGCAAAATTCTTGAAAAATATCCGCACATGCTTTCAGGAGGAATGCGTCAGCGGGTGATGATTGCCATGGCCCTTGCACCTGCACCTGATATATTGATTGCAGATGAACCCACAACTGCCCTTGATGTAACAGTTCAGGCCCAAATTCTTGATTTGATAAAGGAACTTAAGCAGAAATTTTCCATGAGTGTAATTCTTATTACCCATGATCTCGGGGTGATTGCTGAGAACTGCGACTATGCGGTTGTGATGTATGCCGGTAAAATTGTTGAAAAAGCTCCGGTTGAAAAACTTTTTAAACATCCATGTCACCCATATACGCTGGGGCTGCTTAATTCTGTTCCATCTCTTTTTACAAAGAGAAAAACAATACT
>CAZLBE010000284.1:0-3885 GCA_964557635.1 uncultured Desulfobacterales bacterium | reverse complement strand
GAAAATTAATGGCCTTAATCATATTTTTATCCCATAAAAATCCTCCAAGAAAAAAAAGGGGAACTCCGAGAATCATGGGGTACAAAGTGATCTGCATAGCATTAAATCCGGAAATTATTTTTTTAACATAAATTGCATTGGAACCCCATAAAAGTACGGCACAAAGCACAATTATATCTCCTGTCCTCGTCCCTGTACCAGCACCTGCTTTATCATAGAAAAGGCAAAAAACCCCAATAAAGCCCAAAACAATTCCTATAATTTTTTTCTTTGTGATCACATCTCCCGGGATGAAAAAATGAGCCAGAATCATGACAACAAATGGCACAAGATTGGCTATGAGAACAGCATGGGAAGCTGTTGTTCTGTTAATACCAATATAAAAACAGGAGAGCTGCAGCGTAAAACCTGTAGAAATAATCAGAATCTGTATGAATTGTCCTTTTTTGAGCTTAAGATGCACCCCTTTCATTTCTGCCCATAAAAAAAGTGCCGTACCAGCAAGGGCAAATCTCAGACCTGCTGCAGTAAAAGGTCCCACTCCCGTAAGGCATATCTTGATTGCAACTGAATTTGCCCCGAACAGCACACACAAGAAAGCTGTAAAGACCGAAGTTTTAAGAGACATTTTATAATTTACAAGATTTTTTTCCAAATTTCACCATAAAATAAACATTTTCATAATAAAAAATACAGACTACAATAAACATTATGGATTTAAAAGTAAAAGATATTCTTCCCTTATAAGCCGAATATTTACTTCTTCCCTGTATACAATTTATTTGATATTTTATATAATTGCCATGAGACAGATCTGGATTGGCCCAGATTGCCTCACAACGAATTATGGGCCGAAGGCGCGGAGCCAATAAACGTAATAGTTTACGTTTTATTTCATATAAAAAATGCAGTTTGAAGTGTCGACAGCGTAAGCCCCTGTGGATTATAGATAGAGCTCATCAGGACACAAAGGCAAAAATTTAAAGAATCAGGAAAGACAATGGATCTGTGGCAATTAAAAATTTTTACAAGCGTAATCGATAAAAAAAGTTTCTCAAAAGCAGGAGAAGCGATCTATATTTCCCAACCCACTGTGAGCAGTCATATAAAAGAACTTGAGGATCATTTCGGGTGCAGGCTCATAAACCGTATGGGAAGAGAGGCCTTACCAACAAAAGCAGGAAAACTTCTCTATTCTTATTCCGGAAAACTCCTTAAACTGATGGCTGAAACCGAATCTGCCATGTCTGAATTCCTCGGCAATATCAATGGTGAATTGACAATAGGGGGAAGCACCATACCTTCCGGATATATTATACCGGAAGTCATAGGGCCTTTTGCACGGAAATATCCGGACGTTGTAATATCTCTTATCAGCGGGGATACCTCCCAGGTAATAGATTTTATTTTAGCCGGTAAAACTGAAATCGGTATTGTGGGAGCTGAAATCAACCATCCTCTTATAATTCAGGAAAAACTCATAGATGATGAGATGCAGCTTATTGTGCCTGCTTCCCATAAATGGACAGATAAAAACAGAATAACTTTTTCCATGCTTGCAAGTGAGCCATTCCTTGCACGTGAGCATGGCTCGGGAACATGGAAATCCATCAAAAAAAATATGGCAGATGCAGATTTCAATTCAAAGGATCTGAATATTATAGCAAGACTTGGCAGCACGGTTTCTGTTATTCAGGGAATATTATGCAATGCAGGTATCTCTATTTTATCGACAATTGCTGTAAAGGATGCCATTGAAGCAGGGAGTTTAAAAGCTCTGCGTGTTGAAGGGCTGGATCTTAAAAGAAATTTTTACCTGACCACTCATAAAAAATATGCGCTTTCTCCCCTTTCCAGAGTTTTCAGTGAATTTATAAAAGAGTTTCTGCCTGATCCGGAGAGGACAAAATGACAAAAATATATGGATTGAAGACTTTTTTACTTGACTTTAAGTTCATAAAATTATTAAACAACTGCCATGTTAAATGAACTTGAAAAAAAAATAATTGCAGCCCTTCAGGGAGATATTCCCCTTGTTAAACAACCCTTTGCAGTGCTTGCAGCATCACTTGATATATCCGAAGAAAAATTCATTGATATTGTAAAAAAACTTGATGAACGCGGCATCATGCGAAGATTCGGAGCCACCATAAAACACCAAAAATCAGGATTTAAAGCCAATGCCTTGGTTGCGTGGAAGGTGGATGAAAAAAAAGCCATGGAAACAGGAAAAATCATGGCTTCATTTGACGAGGTTACCCACTGCTACAGAAGAGATCCTGCAGAAACCTGGCCATACAATCTCTATACAATGGTCCATGCATCCAATGAGAATCAATGCCATGCCATTGCAAAAAAAATTTCCCTTGCAACGGGTGTTGATGAATATTCCCTGCTTTTCAGCCGTAAAGAATTGAAAAAAACCTCCATGGAGTATTTTGACTGAAAAGAAAATGAACTCCCCCCATATCCTCTGTGTTAATCCCTGGATTCACGATTTTGCAGCGTTTGATTTCTGGGCAAAGCCCCTTGGACTGCTTCAGCTTGCTTCAATCATGCGGGAAAACGGTTTAGAGGTAAGTTACATCGACTGTGTTGACAGGTTTCATCCAAAAGCAGGATCAAATATCAAAATTTTACCCGATGGAAGAGGTCCTTTCCGCAAAAGAGAGATACCGCCTCCAAAAGGGCTTGAAAATATGAGAAAACGATTTTCAAGATACGGGATTGAGCCTGAATGGTTCATTGAGGACCTCAAGGAAGTTAACAGGATTAAAAGGCCTGACCTGATATTTATCACTTCCTTTATGACTTACTGGGCATCCGGCGTCAAAGAAACCATATTAACATTAAAACAGGTTTTTCCCGATGTTCCGGTCGTACTTGGAGGCATCTATGCCACACTCTGCACGGATCATGCTGTAAAAGAATCCATGGCCGATGAAGTTGTATCGGGAAACGGAGAAAATGTTCTTAAAGAAATTATAAAAAAATACACGGGATTTGATCTTCATTTCAACTTTGATTCCGATGATCTTGATACCCTGCCCCTGCCTGCCTTGGATTTACTGTCCCGTCTTCCCTACGCACCGATACTGACTTCAAGGGGCTGTCCTTTTTCATGCGAATACTGTGCATCATCTTTTCTTGAACATAAATTAAGGAGAAGATCTTTTCAATCGGTTTTCAAAGAAATTCAGCACTGGCATTACAATTTTAATGTAAAAAATTTTGCATTTTACGATGATGCTCTTTTAATTAATGAAAAAAAATATGCTTTACCGCTTTTTGAAAAAATCATTGCCTCAAAAATGGATTTATCATTTCATACTCCAAATGCCCTGCACATCAGAGAGATCACAAAAGACGCTGCAGACCTGATGTTTCAGGCGGGATTTAAAACCATAAGGCTCGGCCTTGAAACAACGGATTTTTCTGAAAAAAGACAAAATGATCATAAAGTGAAAGAGAATGAGTTCTTTAATGCTGTAACTCATTTAAAAAATGCCGGGTTTACATCAAAACAGATAGGGGCGTACCTTTTATGCGGGCTTCCGGGACAAAATTTAAAGGAAGTTGAAAACTCTGTCACTGTTGTGAAAAAAACCGGAATACAGCCTGTACTTGCCTACTATACGCCAATACCCCATACTCCCATGTGGGAAAAAGCAAAAAAATTTTCAAGATTTGACCTTGAAAAAAATCCTGTTTTTACCAATAATGCGCTTTTCCCCTGTCTTGGAAAAAATAACGAAACAAAATCAATTTCTCAATTGAAAAAACTTGCCGGATAACATATAAGTATGAGCATTTGGTATCAGGAATGCTAAAACTCGATTATCAAGTTTTTTACTTAAAAATTTTCACCGCAGAGAACGCAGAGAG
>CAZLBE010000283.1:0-3893 GCA_964557635.1 uncultured Desulfobacterales bacterium | reverse complement strand
TGAAGAGATGGCGCAGAAATCTGCAAAGCTTACGCAACAGTATTTTGGAAAAACGATCAGCCTTTATGCACCGATGTATATTTCAGATTACTGCTCCAATAACTGCATTTATTGTGGTTTTAACTGCAACGTAAAATCAAAGAGAACCATACTTTCCATTGAGGAAATAGAACAGGAGGCAAAGGCGATATCAGATACCGGGATGAGGCATATTCTTGTTTTAACAGGGGAAGCACCTGCAAAAACACCCATGTCCTATCTTGTTGATGCTGTAAAAGTGCTGAAAAAATATTTTTCTTCCATTGCCCTTGAGATGTTTCCCATGGATGAGAAGGATTATGTTGTTTTAAGAAAGGCAGGTGCGGACTCTCTTACTGTATATCAGGAGGTCTATGATAAAAATATTTATAAACAGGTTCACCTGTCAGGTAAAAAGAAAGACTATCTTTATAGACTTCTAACTCCTGAAAGGGGGGCTAAAGCAGGATTCCGCGCCCTTAATATCGGAACTTTGTTCGGGCTTGGAGAACCAATATCAGAGGCTTTTCTTGTTTGTATTCATGCAAAATATCTTGAAAGAAAATTTCCCGATGTGGAAATTTCCTTGTCCCTTCCAAGGATGACAAAAGCTGTGGGAGGCATACAGCCAAGGCATATATTAACTGATATTAAATTTGTCCAGTTCATGCTTGCATGGCGCATTTTCATGCCAAGGCTCGGAATTAATATATCCACAAGGGAATCAGCTTCTTTCAGGAATAAAATCATAAATCTCGGGGTGACAAAATATTCAGCAGGCTCTAAGACAGATGTGGGTGGATATGCAGTAAAGCCTGAAGATGCAATGGTCCAGTTTGAAATAACCGATAAAAGAAATGTAAAAGAGGTCACGGACATGATCCGTAAAAGCGGGTTCCAGCCGGTTTTCAAAGACTGGGAGATTTTATAACAAAATCAAATGCTGTTTTTTACAATTATTCAGCCACAGTTTTACACAGATGAACGCAGATATGTTTAAATAAAAAAAGATCAGTGATAATCAGTGTAGATCTGTGGCTGAATGATAATTTTTCTTTTAATATTATGGACTGATAAAGAACAGGACTGCATAAATTAAGATGAACAAAATTGGAATCGCAGGAATAGGCGGCATTGGATCAAACGTGGCAAGACACCTTGTTCAGGCAGGAATAAAAGATCTTGTGATTGTTGATTTTGACCTTGTTGAGGCATCCAATCTAAACCGCCAGTTTTATTTTTTCTCCCAGATTGGAGAGAAAAAAACCAATTGCCTTGAAAAAAATCTTAAGGGAATCTCTCCGGGCATAAATATTGAAAAGATTGACAGGAAAATTGAGCCCGGAGACTCAAAAAAAATATTTTCATGCTGCGATGTTGTTGTTGAAGGCTTTGACAATAAAATCATGAAAAAAACAATGATTGAAGAACTTGCTGAAACTCGTTCAACACTTGTTTCGGCATCGGGCATTGCAGGTGATGATATGGCTGATGTAAGGATAAGAAAAATGGGCAACTGCTATATTGTGGGAGATTTTATATCCGGCACAGACAATTGCCGGCTTTTCCCGCCGAAAATAGCAATGATCGCCTCTGTAATGGCAGGTATTGTTTTAAAACACGCTGGAAATTGATATTACTTATTTTCACAAAAAGGCGATATTTATGGCATGAATTTTAAGCAAATTTATAAGAATAAATAAAAAAAAGAGGATGTGAAAATGAATAAAACAGAAAATTCAGGGATGAAACAACTTCCCTGCGGAATTTACGGTATTCTCGGTGAGAAATTTTCACTTGGCAGAACCAAT
Organism: uncultured Desulfobacterales bacterium; assembly: GCA_964557635.1. Classification (GTDB taxonomy): domain Bacteria; phylum Desulfobacterota; class Desulfobacteria; order Desulfobacterales; family Desulfobacteraceae; genus WGCX01. The sequence continues at coordinate 2,064 of CAZLBE010000283.1, read as the reverse complement.
GTTGAGGTTGCACGGCAGATGGTTGATGCAGGCATTGATATTCTGCAGTACCGGGAAAAACTCAAATATAAAAGCCAGGGTGAAATTTACAGGGAATGCCTTGAAATCCGAAAAATTACAAGTGATGCAGACGTTCCTTTTATTATAAATGATTATCTTGATATTGCACTTATGGTTCAAGCGGACGGCGTGCATCAGGGCCAGGGGGATCTGCCCGTTAAAGCGGTAAAAAAAATTGCACCGGATTTAATGGTTGGCTGCTCAACCCATTCACCGGAACAGGTGCGGCAGGCAGTAAAGGACGGGGCTGATTACATTGGTGCAGGTCCTGTTTTTGCAACAAAAACAAAGGAAGATGTATGTGATGCAGTGGGGGTTGAGTTTCTTGAATATATTGTGAAAAATCATGATATACCCTTTGTGGCCATTGGCGGTATTAAACTTGGTAATTTAAGGGAAATCATGTCAAAAGGGGCAAAGACCGTCTGCCTTGTCACCGAAATCATCGGTGCTGAAAACATTGGAAAAAGAATCAGAAAAATAAAAGATATCATGGAGGAATATATATGAAAAATTTATATACAACACAGATGGATGCAGCAAAAAAAGGAATTTTTACTTCTGAGATGAAACAGGTGCTGGAAAATGAATCCATTTCAAGAAAGGATCTCATGGAAAACATGGCACAGGGCAGCATTGCCGTACCTGCAAATAAAAATCATTTCTGTCTTAAAGCTGCAGGAGTGGGAAAAGGCCTTAAAACCAAAATAAATGTTAACCTTGGTGTATCAAAAGATGTATGTTCATTTGATGCAGAGATGAACAAGGCAAAACTTGCCATAAAATACAAAGCTGATGCAGTGATGGATTTAAGTGTATCAGGCGATACTGAAGGATTTAGAAAAAGACTTGTCAGGGAAGTTCCTGTAATGATAGGCACTGTCCCGATTTATGATACTTTGACAAGGACAGGAAAACCTGTTGAAAAGATAACGCTTGACGACTGGTTTAAAACCGCTGAAATACATGCGGAAAATGGCATTGATTTTATCACCATCCATGCGGGACTGAATAAAAAATGCGCAAAAAGTCTTAAAACAAATAAAAGACTTTGCGGCATAGTGAGCAGGGGAGGGGCTATACTTTTTGAATGGATGAAAAAAACAGATAATGAGAATCCTTTTTATGAACATTTTGACAGACTTCTTGATATATGTGAAAAATATGATGTATGTATAAGCCTTGGAGATGGCTTAAGACCCGGGGCAATTAAAGATTCCACAGATGCACCACAAATCGAGGAGCTGATCACCCTTGGCGAACTCACAAAAAGGGCATGGGAAAGAAATGTTCAGGTGATGATAGAAGGTCCCGGACACGTTCCTCTGCACGAAATTGAGATGAACATGAAACTGCAGAAAAAACTCTGTCATAACGCACCTTTTTACGTTTTAGGCCCCCTTGTATGTGATATTGCTCCGGGTTATGATCATATTACATCTGCCATCGGGGGGGCACTTGCCGCAATGCACGGTGCGGATTTTCTCTGTTATGTTACACCTGCAGAGCATTTAAGGCTTCCCGACAGCAATGATGTAAAAGAGGGCATCATGGCCGCAAAAATTGCCGCCCATGCAGGGGATATTGCAAAGGGACTAAAAAATGCCGACAATATTGATCATACAATGAGCAAAGCAAGGGGAGAGCTTGACTGGGAAAATCAGTTTGCCTGTGCCATTGATCCTGAAAAAGCACGTGCCTACAGAAAATCTTCAGAACCTGCTGAAAAATCGGTCTGTACCATGTGCGGTGATTTTTGTGCTGTAAAACGTACAAGAGATCTGTTATAATCGACATGAGGCCGAACTGGATTGAGGTACAGATTACCCCAAAGAATTAAAAATTCTGATAAAGTATGAAAACGATAATGGCATAATGCCGCCCCCTGTGGGTGATAGATCCAGCCCGGAACAGTCGGCGGGTATTTTGCCCTGCCGGTCTAAAGCAAAAGGAACTGCGGTCAAGTATGTCCTCAAACAGCCTGCGCTTCTTAACGCCCGACAG
>CAZLBE010000282.1:0-3895 GCA_964557635.1 uncultured Desulfobacterales bacterium | reverse complement strand
GAAATCCCGGTACATGCCGGCAGTATTTTTTATATTTTTTACATGCAGTAAATATTCCTTTTTCCCATTTTTATTCTTATCATTTTTATAAGGGGCCTTATGTTTGTAAGGGGTCTTATGGCTATTAATTTCATCAAGTGAATAGCGGATATTTTTTCCGTTTTTTGCTTTTACGGAGAGAATGGAAAAAGGGTATTTTTTTTGAGGAATTATTTTCACAGTGGACTGGATGGGTTGTCCCATATTGCCTGTCAGTCTGACCATGCGTGGAGATATGGTAACAAATTTTTCAACTGTACCGGATATTGTCAGTTTCGCATTGGGCATGACCGGATCATTTGTGGCGATTGAAATATTTTTTTTAATTGTTCTGCCGCCATAACCACGTGTGTTTACTTTAATGGATATCTTTCCCTCGCCGCCCGGAGGGATCTCCCTTGAATAAGAGACTGTTGTGCATCCTCAGCCGGGTTTGACTTTGTAAATTTTCAGTATGGCCGCTCCTTTATTTTTTACAACAAAGGTGTGCAGGACTGCTTTTCCTTCAAGTACTTTGGAAAAAACAAAATCTGTTTGAGGAAAAGACAGTGACGGTAAAATTGTAGTTTTATTTTTTAAAATGCTTGATTTCGAGATACCCGATTTCGAGACAACTGGAAGGAATGTCCTTGCATTTCCAGCCTGTGAGACAGCGGGGTGAAACAAGAGCGCAATTCCAAAAGCTGTCACACCAAAAGCCGTCACACCAAAAGCCGTCACAATGGATAGGCACATTTTTTTTATTTCATTATGTTTCATTAATGATTCCTTATTTTTGTTTATTATTATATCTGAATTTATATTTTTTTTGCTGAGTCGAATTTCATATCATGGCTCTTGCAGAAAGGCAAATTTAAAATTTTTGTAGAGTATTGCCTGATAAGTGCCCTGATAAGTGTATTGATAAAAACAGGTTTAATTTTCTGGGTGAATCAGTGTAAAAACAGTGTTGCCCGTGGCACTCATCATAATTTCAACGATTATTTTTTTCTTGACAGCCTTTTTTGAAAGTGAATATACTAACCATATATATAGCGTATATAGCGCTTGAATTGTTTTTTATGAACAATTTGTAAAAAACTATAAAATTGTAAAAAGCTCTAAAATTTAGCCAAAGGAGGTTACGTAATGGAATTTTGTTTTTGTAAAAGGCTCAACTTTCTTCTTATCACTTTTTTTCTGAGTATTGTTTTAATGGCAGGGTCTGCTTTTGCTGCAGGCCTTGAAACTGGTTCAGGAGGTATGAGTAATGATTCTCAGAGCACCGGTATTTTTGCTGCAACAGGAACAGGCGGTGGCGGTAATACCGGACCCCAGGTGGATGTCTCTGTGGTGATCGGCACTGGCGGCGCTTCATATCTTCAGGGTAACCAGAGCGTATCCCCCCATCTTGTTCTTTCTGCATCGGAGCCCGTTGATGTTTTTGTAAGTGTTGTTTTTGGTAATATTACTCTGGGATTTAATCCATGTGCAGAGTTTAGTGTAAATCCATGGGAGTCAAATTTTACCCCATGTCTCACAGATTCCATGGATCTAACGCTTTTTAACTATCCTGCTATGTCACTGGCGAACGTTTTCCCACAGGAGACATTTATTCCTTTTGGTGTTTTTGTAAGGGTGGTTGAGGCTGGAACAGGCGTTAACGGTACTATCCTTGGTGAGGCCAGTGCTTTGACATATATAGCGAATCTGCCTCCTATGCCTGAACCTGCCCAGGCGCCATGGTAATCAGTGTCAGTACCTTAACAGGTGATTCCCATTGACCTGAGTCTGATAATACCTGTACATTCAGCGCAGGAAAAGATTGATTTTCTGCTTAATGCTCTTTGTGAAATATGCCTGGAGAACATTAAGGCAGAGGTTTTGTTTGTGGCGGATAGATGCCGGAACAGAACCATTGCAAAGTTGAAAACCTGGTGCAGGTGCAGACACAGATGGTCAAAAGCTTTTTGTATTGAAGCGGATGTGGCAAGTTGTGACATTGCAAGGGGTATTGGGGTAAAACACGCTTCAGGAAAGTTTATAGCTTTTCTTGATGATGATTGCTTACCCTCTGTGATGTGGCTTTCAAAAGGTTTGAAACTTGCCAAACGGTACGGAGCAGTTACCGGCAAGGTTCAGCATGGGGATTCTTTTTTACAGAATCTTTGCGCTGTCATGGATTTTGGAGAATTTCAGTCAGGTGCAAAAGAATTTAAACATAATGCACCTGGCTGTAATTTAATTTTCAGGGCTGATTTTCTCAGGGCATCTGAAGGATATTATCCTGTACTGCAGGGCCTGAATTATGGTGGAGATCGTATTTTATCCTTTGAGCTTGCACATATCTTAAATGGCATTTATTATGATCCTGAACTAATTGTTTTCCATGACCCTGATCTGACTTTGCCGTTGATGTGGAAAAGAGAACAAAGATATGGCAGGGTGGCATGGCAGGTCAGGAAAGAAAATAGTGCTGTCCAGTGGAGTTTTCTGCTGAATACCGGATTTTATGCTCCGTTTATTCTTGCATCGGGAAGGTTCCTTATTGATCTCAAAAGAAGCTTTCAGATGAAAAATTGTTCAATCATTATGAGGGCGGCTCTTGGAATCGCCCTTGTTCCTTTTCGCATAGCCTGGTTGACAGGAATATTTCATTGCAGACCCAATTTGTTTTAACAAAAAAACTTAATTATACAACAAATATCTATTATTTTTCTGTTTTTTTGATCATGGCTTTTGCCGCATGGCTTTTCTGGCATGGCATAAACGGAGAATTCCTGTTTGACGACTGGCAGGTGCTGCTTCAGACCGATTTTGTCAGGAATCATTCAGCATGGTTTGCAGGGTACCGCCCAATCCGAAATTTATCCTATGTGGTTGATCTTCAATTCGGTAAGTTGACACCATTTACCTTTCATGTATCTAATCTTATTTATCACCTTATCAATATTGTGCTGGTTTTTAGTGTCCTGAACCTTTTGTTAAGACCTGTCTTAACGGTTGAAAAAATATGGATAACGGGGATAACTGCTGTTTTTGCCATTCATCCGGTTCAGGTTGAGTCGGTTGTTTATATTTCGGGCAGAAGAGATCTTCTTTTTACTTTGTTTTATCTGCTTGGTATTATAATTTTTCTTGCAATTATTCATAACCCCGATATTGCTGCTGCCGCTGCAGCTGATGTACACCGGACAGAGTTTCATATAAAGCAGAGATTAAACCTGGCATGGATGTTTGTTCTGATATTTACCGTCCTTTCAACTCTGTCAAAAGAGGCCGGAATCACACTTCCTGTTTTTTGCTTTATTCTTCAACAATATCTTTATGGTTCATGGAAGAAAATAAGTCTTAAAATTATAATTGTTTTGTTTTTGTTCTTAACGCTTCTGGGGTTTTATTGCCTTTCCATGGCAATGCCTTCCCTTTCTGCAGGATATATGGGTGGGTCTTTTTTAACTCACATCGAAAATTGTTCCTGTTTTTTGTTTAAGTATATAGGTATCCTTTTTAATCCTGTTCATCTTGCTGCAGATTACTCGGATTTTTCATTACAATTTATTTTAAATCCCCTGTCTCTTAAGGGGATAATTGCACTCTCAGGCATTGTTTTTCTTACTATTTTTTCCTTGAAAGTCATTTTTGCAACAGAAGATGTCATACCGGGCTGTTCACTGTTTGCCTTAGGCTGGCTGTGGTTTGTAATAACCATTCTTCCCATGAGTAATATAGTCCCCCATGTGGAACGATTTGCCCTGCATTATCTTTATCTTCCCATGATAGGTATATTGCTTGCCTTTTGGGGTGTGATCTCCATTGTTAGCTGTATAGCAGGCAGGACATTTGAGAAGAAATCATTTTTACATATCCTGTCTTA
>CAZLBE010000281.1:0-3915 GCA_964557635.1 uncultured Desulfobacterales bacterium | reverse complement strand
TTTTTTATAACGGCCATGAGGCCGATCTGGATTTGGCCCAGATTGCCTCAAAGAATCAAAGATTCTGACAAATTATGGGTCGAAGACGCGTAGCCAATAAAAGTAATGGGTTACGTTTTATTTCATATAAACCGCCATGAGGCGGATCTGGAGTCAGGTTCAGATCCGCCTAACAACAGAAAATGATATAGATGTAATAGGTTACATTCTATTTTCTATAAAAAAAAGCAAGGAATAAACCATGGATGTTTTTCCGGGATATACTGTTGCAGATCTGATATTCAACAATGCCGGGACCATGGTTTTTCGTGTTGAAAAAAACGATACAAAAGAACAATTTATCCTTAAAACAACTGCATCTGACCACCCTTCCCTTAGGCAAAAAGCAAAATACCGGCACGAATATGAAATTCTTAAAATCTTAAAATCATCGGGTTTAAACTATATTATAAAGGTGATGGAAATGGGAATAAGCAGGCACAGGCCATTTCTTATCATGGAGGATTTAAGGTGCAGTGACCTTGCAAGTATCAGAAAATCAGCAGGAAACAACCCCTTTGATGTTAAAACAGTCTTAGACCTGAGTATAAAAATAAGTTGTGGCCTTAAAGAGCTTTATAAAGCAGGTATAGTACACAGAGACATAAAACCGGGCAATATTTTATACAATCAGGATACAAAAATTTTAAAACTTGCCGATTTCAGTTCGGCAAGTGCTGTTTCTGTTGAGAATCCAAATGCTGCAGATGCTGTAGTTAATGCTGCTACTCTTGCCTACATGTCTCCTGAACAGACAGGCCGCATGAACAGAAGAATAGACTGGCGCACTGACTTTTATTCATTTGGTGTTACCCTGTATGAACTCTTAACGGGAAATCTTCCCTTTCAATTTGATGACCCTTTAGATATGGTTCATGCCCACATGGCTATGATGCCCGAATCTCCCCATAAAATAAATAAAAACATTCCGGACAATCTATCAGCTGTCATTATGAAACTTCTAAACAAGGACGCGGACAAAAGATATCAAAGCGCCTCCGGAATAGAATATGATCTCAAGCAATGCCGTGCTTCTTTAATGGAATCCGTTAAATCTGCTGAATCCATTGAATTGGTAAAATCCGAAGAATCCGCTGAATTTTTATCACACCCCTTTGAAACAGGACAAAAAGATATTGCAGATATCCCGATAATCCCCCAGAAACTTTACGGCAGGGAAAAGGAAATAAAGATTCTGATCAAAGGATTTAAAAAAACATGCAAAGGTGAATGCAGAATGCTTCTCGTTAAAGGGGAGCCTGGTATAGGAAAGTCCGCCCTTGTAAATGAAGTTAAAAGATCAATGGTGCAGGAAAGGGGATATTTTATTTCAGGCAAATTTGATAAATTAAAACAAAAGCCATATGAAGCCCTGATTAATGCCTTTGGAGAATTGATCCATAATATCCTTGCTGAAGAAGATAACCGGATTTTTGCATTGAAAAAAAAGTTTGTCAATATTCTTGGTGCCAACGGCCAGGTTATGGTTGATGTTATTCCCGATCTGGAGTTGATCATTGGAAAACAGAGCCCGGTATCAGAGACCGGACCCGTTGAAAATGAAAACCGGTTCATCAGCGTATTTGAAAATTTTATGGGAGTTTTTATTTCAAAAGACCATCCCCTTGTACTTTTTTTAGACGATCTTCAATGGGCCGATCCTGCATCATTGAACATGATAAAAAGATTTTTAACCCTTAAGAAAGGCTACCTGTATGTCATAGGAGCTTTCAGGGACAACGAGATTCATAATAATGGCAGCCCACTTATGATCGCCGTTGAAGAAATTAAAAATAATGGCATAAATGTTGAAACAATCGGCCTGTCACAGCTTAAAAAAGAGCATATTAATCTGTTAATTTCAGAAACTCTTCTCTGCAACAAGGAAGATTCAAAGCCTTTATCCGGTTTATGCCTTGAAAAAACAGGGGGGAATCCGTTTTTTTTAAATCAGTTTATCCTTTCTCTTTTTGACGAAAAATTAATCAGGCTTAATGAACAATGCAGCAGATGGGAATGGGATTATGAGAAAATAAAACTAACTGATCTTACCGATAATGCAGCAGATCTGATGATAAATAAAATTTCTGCCATGTCTTTTAATGCACAGAAAATCCTTAAATATGCTGCATGCACAGGAAATGTTTTTGATCTTAACACTTTATCAATTGTTTATGGAAAATCACCAAAAGACACCTCTGCCGATCTTTTTGAGGTTCTGCTTAAAGGGTTTATTCTGCCCCTTGACGAATCATATAAATATATATCAGGGCTGCCGTCTGACGAAAAAAATGATTCTTTTGTCCGAACAGTGAAATATAAATTTCTCCATGACAGGGTCCATCATGCAGCATATTCATTAATGAAAGAAAAGGAAAAACAAGAAATTCATCTCAAGGTTGGCAATGCCTTGATAAAAGGCTGTGGAATATCCATGGACCATTTCATGCCCTGCCATGACAAGGATCCGGGCAGAACAGGAGATGCAAAGTGGACATTATTGGAAAATAAAAAAGAAAATAATCTTGAAGAACATATTTTTGATATCACTGATCATTTTAATGCAGCAGAAGGATTAATGACAGAAAAAGGGCAGAAACAGCTGCTTGCGCAATTAAATCTGTCAGCCGGGAAAAAAGCAAAAAAATCAGCGGCATTTGAACAGGCATGGGACTATTTTAAAGCGGGCATTAAAATGCTTGAAAAAAATTCATGGTCTGTTCAATACGGTTTAACGCTTCTTCTCCATGAACAGGCAGCAGGAACAGCATTTCTCCTTGGAAATTTTGTGGATATGGAAGATGAAATTAAACATGTCATTGAAAACGCAGAATCAATCCTTGATATGGTGCAGGTTTATAAAATTAAAATACAGGCATGCACCTCCCGGCATGAATTAAAGCAGGCCGTTGAAACGGGATTTTTAATCCTAAAAAAACTTGGCGTAAGCTTTCCTGAAAAAGCTGGCAGATTACAGATTTATATTAACTATTTAAAAATAAAATTAATTCTTGCGGGAAAATCGGAGAAAAATCTGATCAATATGCAAAAAATGACTGACCCTTATGCTTTTGCCGCACTTGATATCATGCAGACAATGGGATTTTCAGTTTATGTTGCAGCCCCTGAAAAAGCCCCTTTTTTTATTTTCAAGGGAATTTATCTGTCCATAAAATATGGAAATAGTGCATTTTCTTCAATTTTTTATGCACATTACGCAATTTTTTTATGCGGAATGGTACAAAATTTAGAATCAGGATATAAACTTGGTGTTACTTCCCTTAAATTATTGGAAAAATTTCATGCAGATAAGTTTGCTGCAAAAACACAAGTTGAGTTTAACTTTTTTGTAAGGCACTGGAAAGAACCTTTGACATCAACACTTCTGCCCCTTAAAAATACTTATAAAAAGGGATTTCAAACCGGTGATTTTGAATTTGCTGCAGCTGCCGCTTCCCAATACCCGTATTTTTGTTATTTTGCCGGAGTGGAATTATCACAGGTTGCAAAAAAAGCATTGAAATACAATCAAATCATTAAAAGGCTGAAACAGAAATCATGGCAGTCATATAATGAAAGAACCTGGCAAATTGCATTAAATTTAATGGAGCACAGTGAGAATCCCACCCTTATTTCGGGAGATGTTTTTGATGAAAAAATAATGTTTGATCATTATGAAAAAGAAAACGACAGAACCGGGATCTGTTCATTGTATATAAACAAAATGATCCTGTGTTATCTGTTCCATGATTATACTAATGCCGCCCAAAACGCCCGCAAAGCGGAAGAACATATCATGGCACTTACCTCCCACGTGTCCATTCCTGTTTTCTATTTTTATGAATCCTTAAGCTTTGCCGCGTTGTTTGACAAAGA
>CAZLBE010000280.1:0-3920 GCA_964557635.1 uncultured Desulfobacterales bacterium | reverse complement strand
AATGAGGCACAGGAAGTCCAGGAGGAAGAAAGGGATCTTGATTTTATTCTTGATATTCCCCTTGAACTTTCAGTTGAATTAGGCAGAACCAGAATGCTTGTAAATGACCTTTTGCAGCTTGGTCAGGGGTCCATTGTTGAGTTAAATAAACTTGCCGGAGAACCCCTTGAAGTTTATATTAACCGCAAGCTCATAGCAAGGGGAGAAGTTGTTGTTGTGAATGAAAAATTCGGGGTCCGCCTTACCGATATTATTACGCCCATGGACAGGGTGAAAAGCCTGTCAAACGAATGAGTTCTACAGCTGAAATATGGCCGGCATTTTTAAAAACATCTGTCATGCTGGTTTTTGTCATAGCTCTGCTGGTACTTGTATTTTATTTTATCAAGCGTTTTTCAGCAGCAAGAGGCATTAAAGGATCTGACAGGTTTATAAGGACTCTTTGTATCCATTATTTATCTCCAAAGGAAAAGCTTGTTCTTATTGATGTCCTTGGTGAAAAGATCCTCATTGGAGTAACAGCACAGAATATTTCCCGTATCGCTACAATTGATGGAGAATTGGAATTTGATAGGAAATTGGATTTGGATAAAGATGATAATGAAGTAACTGCCGGATTCTCAGGATTTCTTGCAAAGGCGGTAAATTTTAATTCTGCCCGTAAGAAACATGGTGGTGATAATGAAATCTAAAAAGAAAATATTTTTCTTTGCCACAACGCTTATGGGCTGCCTGTTTGTTGCTTTTTTTGCATTACCAACAACGGCGAAAGCAGTTACTTTTCCCATTCCGTCATTAAATCTTGGTATAGGCCAGGCAAAAGGACCGGGAGATGTTGCCGTTGTACTTGAGATTATAGCACTTCTGACTATTTTATCCCTTGCACCTGCCATTTTGATTTTAATGACTCCATTTACGCGAATTGTTGTTGTTCTTCATTTTTTAAGGCAGGCATTAGGGACCCAGTCAAGTCCTCCAAATCAGGTTGTGGTTGGTCTTGCACTTTTTTTAACTTTTTTTATCATGCAGCCCGTTGGAAAGGATATATACCATAATTCTTTAAGCCCCTATCTTGATCATGAGATTAATTATAAAGAGGCCTTTGAGACAGCCCAGGTACCCATAAGGAAATTTCTTTTGAAAAATACCCGGGAGTCGGATATTGCTCTTTTTGTAAAAGGTGCACATGCAGTAAAGCCCAAGACCCGTGAAGATGTTTCTTTACTGCTGCTGATACCGGCCTACGTGATCAGTGAACTTAAAACAGCGTTTATCATTGGTTTTGTAATTTATATTCCTTTTCTTGTGATCGATATGGTTGTTGCCTCGGTGCTTCTTGCAATGGGAATGATGATGCTTCCTCCTGTTATGATTTCCCTGCCCTTTAAATTGATGCTTTTTGTCCTGGTTGACGGGTGGCATCTCCTTACAGGGTCTCTTTTAAAAAGCTTCGGAGTATAACGGCTATAAAGCCAATCTGAAGATTGTTAAGAGGTAAATCCGGGCGAGTCCGGATCCGCCTCATGGTCATTTGTATGAAATAGAATGCAAAGTTACAGCATTCTATTTGATGTTTTGTTGCGAGGTAATCTGGGCCAAATCCGGATCGACCTCATGGTCGTTTTACATGAAAAAGCGTATAACAAGGAACAAAAATATGACACCGGAATTTGTTGTTGAATTTGCAAAACAGGCAATTATTTTAACCATTTATCTTTCCATGCCCATGCTTGTATTAGGCCTTGCAGCAGGTCTTGTAGTAAGTATTTTCCAGGCTGTGACTTCCATTCAGGAGATGACACTGACATTTGTACCCAAGATCATAGCTGTATTTCTGGGCCTATTGTTTTTTGCTCCCTGGATGCTTGATCAGATAACGGTTTTTACACATAGAATTTTTGTGAATATTCCCATGTATATAAAATGAAATGGATAAATATGCGGCCGGTACTTCATTAGTGCCTTACCCCTGAATTTCTGTAATAAAAAACAAGAAATTGAGGTACCACTTGGGTTGCGGGCATAGCTCGCTTTAGTAATGCACGGAAATGGAACGGATTAGAATGAATTTTATAAACCTTATAAACCCAGTTGAGTTTAAAATTTATCTTCTTGTTCTTACAAGGATTGTAATTGTTCTGTTCATGCTTCCTGTATTCTCAACTACAATGTTTCCCGCACTTTGCAAGGCAGGGCTTGCAATGGTTATTTCCATGCTGATCTATTCAGTGGTGCATGTTGATCCTGCAATTTTCCCGAAAACAATTATAGGGGTGGGAATTATTTTTTTATCAGAAGCAATGATCGGTATAACCATTGGACTGTGCATAAGAACTTTTTTTGGTTCAGTTGAACTCGCAGGTCAGATAATAGGTTTTCAAATGGGGTTTTCCATGATCAATGTTGTGGACCCCCAGTCAGGCGCCAATATTTCGATCATGGAGCAGATAGGCTACTGGGTTGCAATTCTTATTTTTCTCGCATTAAACGGCCATCATATCATGCTTCTTGCCCTTATTGAGAGTTTCAGGCTTGTTCCACCGGGATTCTTTGTGATTCACAAGCTGATGCTGTCCAAAGTTTTGGATATAGGTGCAGATATGTTTATTCTTGGCATAAAAATAGGCGCCCCTGTTATTGCGGCCCTTCTTTTTACAAGTGCCGCATTTGGACTTATGGCTAAATTTTCTCCCCAGATGAATGTGATGATTGTGGCTTTTCCCTTAAAGATATTTGTGGGACTTGTTCTTTTTGGATTTTCCCTTGAGATTGTTATTATTGTTGTCAGAGATTATATCATGCATTTCAAGGAACTTCTCATGTCCCTGCTCTATTTTGCAGGAGGAGGCTAAATAAATCATGGCTGAAGATTCCGAAGGCGGCGGAGAGAAAACCGAAGATGCAAGTTCGCGGAAACTTGAAAAATCAAGAGAAGAAGGCCAGGTTGCAAAAAGTATTGAAATTCCTTCAGTCTTTGTCCTGCTTGCCGGAACCCTTGGCCTTTATGTCTCAGCCTATTTTATTTATAAAAATTTGCTTGCAGTGATGCACGACTGTTTTTTTTTCAATTTTGTTCCAAAATTAAATGATGTGGAAGCAGTACACCTTTTGTTTCGCTGTACAATACGTTTTTTTATTATGACTGCTCCTGTCATGGCAGCGGTTTTCATTGCAGCCCTTGTATCCAACTTTCTTCAGGTAGGTTTTGAAGTTTCATGGAAAGCCATTGAACCCAAGCTCTCCAGGATAAACCCCATTTCAGGATTTAAACAGAAATTCTCCTCAACAGCCATTGCTGAATTTGTAAAAAGTCTTTTAAAAATTATTATTGTTACCATTGTTGCCTATCTTGAAGTAAAAAAAAGAATGGACGAAATTGTAAGATTTTATGATCACAGTACAGCTTATATTCTTCTTGCCATTCTTAAAATTGCTTTTATTATTTATCTGAAAGTAATTGCCGTTATGATTATACTTGCCGTTCTGGATTACATTTTTCAAAAGTGGAAATTTTTACAGGATCAGAAAATGACGAAGCAGGAGACAAAGGATGAATTAAAACAGACCGAAGGTGATCCCCAGGTTAAATCAAGAATCAGACAACTTCAGACTGAAGCTGCAAGAAAGCGCATGATGGCTGAAATACCTGAAGCAGATGTAGTCGTGACAAACCCGACCCGTCTTGCAGTTGCCTTAAAATATGATGGAACAACAATGGAAGCTCCTCATGTTCTTGCAAAAGGTGCAGGCCCTGTTGCTGCAAATATTAAGCGTATTGCAGCTGAACATCATGTTCCCGTTGTTGAAAATAAAGAGTTGGCCCGGAATTTGTATAAGATGGTAGATATAGGCGGCGAAGTACCCACGGAATTGTTCCAGGCCGTTGCGGAAATCCTTGCCTATGTTTACAAATTAAAGGG
>CAZLBE010000279.1:0-3939 GCA_964557635.1 uncultured Desulfobacterales bacterium | reverse complement strand
GGGAAGCCCGTATATCAGATCAAGTCCGATATTTTTAAACCCTGCTTTTATTGCATGGTCAATTGTTTTTCTTGCCTTGTCCGCTGTGTGAATCCTTTTTAGAAATTTTAATTTATTTTCCTGAAAGGACTGAATACCAAGGTTGATTCGATTTATCCCAATGGCTTTTATACTTGAAAAATATTTTTTGTCCACGGTCCCGGGGTTAATTTCAATTGTGATTTCAGGATCTGAAGTGATGGAAAAAAAATTATTGATTAGATCAAGAATTTTTTCAATATCATCGGGATCAATTAAAGACGGAGTTCCTCCGCCAAAATAAATTGTATCAAACCTGTTGCTTAAATCCGATCTTAACTGAATTTCACTAACAAGTGCTGTAATGAAATCCTTTTTAAGAGAAAGATCGGAAATGGAATAAAAATCACAATACGGGCATTTTCTCACGCAAAATGGAATGTGGATATATAATCCGTGCTTTTCAGACAAAACGTTTCATTACCTGATCAATAACGGAATCGATTGTATCATCAGTGACATTATAAAGCCTGCATGCCTCTTTCACCCTGTCTAACTCAAGGGAATTATCAAGATCATCAAGCTTTCTGAAAAGCCCCATCCTCCTGCCCATTCTGTATAAAATTTTCCCTTGAGGAGACAATCCAAGAAATCGATCCACCACATTTATCATTTTGTCTTTGTCATCTGGCATTCTGCCTTCAACTTCTTCAAGAAGATTAAGAATATGGTCACTTTTGACATATGAATTTATATCAAAAAGATTTTCAAGAAAAAGTTTTATCTCCTCTGCCGTCATTATATCATTGCATTTTTTAAATTTTCCTGCCCTGTAATCTTCTGCAATGGGGGCTCGTTCGGGAAGGGCAAGGGTTCTAAGCCTGATAAAATCAGGATTGATCCTGTTTAATGCATCTGCACTTTCCATGGCGTGTTCTTCTGAAAATTCAACGCCTCCAAGCCCTGGCATTACATATTCCGACAGCTCCATACCTGCTTTTTTGATCTTGACTCCCGCCGTAACATGTCCCTGTTTTGTCACCCCTTTTTTGATCATTTTAAGCACATTGTCAGATCCTGACTCCATGCCTATATGAATTCTATTGAGCCCTGCATCTGCAATACGCTTTAAATCCTTTTCCTTTATCAGGACAATGGTGCGGGATCTTGCATAGGAGGTGATCCTGTCTGCCATGGGAAATTGTTTTTTTATGTGTTTAAGGACATATACAAGATCATCGGGCTTCATGATAAGGCTGTTGGCATCCTGTATAAAAATGGATTTCATTCCCGTTGAAAACCAGTGCAGGGCTGCGTTAAATGCAGTTCTATCCTTTGAATCAAGGGAATTAAAAATTTCATTCATCATGTTGAATTCAATTTTACCTCGTTTGTCAATTTCTTCCATGATTTTCACAAGGCATGAATGAACAAGATCAATGTCTTTAATAATATTATCCACAGAGCGAAGGGAAAATTTTCTGCCTTTATAAACAGGACAGAACGTGCATCTGTTCCACGGGCAGTTTCTGGTAAGTCTCAGTAAAAGGCTGTCAGCCTCACTTGGAGGCCTTATGGGGCCCTGCTCAAAACCTGTGTAAATGTCTTTTTGCTTTTTTGTTGTTTTTGTCATAAGCTGTCCTGAAAATATTTTATAAACCGCCATGAGGCGGATCTGGATTGGCCCGGCCGCCACGCAACAAAGTATGGGCCAAATGTGCATAAGTCAAAATTCGCCATGATACTCAGAAGTTTTTTCATATAAAAAAGATACTCGCTCTTTTTAAACTAATTTTTAAAAAATATCAATCGGGATAAAAAGTGATTAAAAAAATATATTTAAAAGTTTGCCTTGTCTGCCTTATTGTAACAGCTGTTATACCGGGATCATTCTTTCTTGATTGCCCATGTAATGCGCATCAGTTTTTTGATTTCGACCAGTCCTCGGAAATAACCATTCTGGAAAACGGTGTTAATATTGAATACAGGATCTGGTACGGCACCCCACTTGTACCAGGACTTGCCATGGATAAAGACGGAGATAAAAAGCTTTCGGAATCGGAATTATTGTCCTTTCTCAATAAAACAAATAATACCATACATTCCAACCTGTCTGTTTCCATGAACAATAAAATAAAACGATTATCTTTTACATCGGGGACCATCTCCACAAGTGGAAAATATCCCTCCATGACCGTGGATATTGCTTTGTGGTATAAAATTTCAGTTCATCACAGTTCAAACAAAAAATGGACACTGAAAATAAAAGACAGCAATTTTGAAAATTACGGGCCGGAGCGTAAGCTTGTATATATCAATACAGATTCCGCGGCAAACAATATACAGGTCCATCGAAAGGGCAATACCCATATATTTAATTATAATTCTGGTAGCAGCGGTTTTGCTTTAAAATCCGGAGCCCTGAATAATAAAAGAAATCGTCCTTTACAGTCAGAGGAGCAAAACAGGCTTACAGCTTTTCTTCATTCAGGAACCCCTGGCCCCGGAATGCTGCTGCTGACATTTTTTACGGCCTTTTTCCTCGGTGCAGTTCATGCTTTAAGTCCAGGACACGGCAAAGCCATGGTTGCAGCCTATCTTGTGGGCAGTAACGGAAAGAAAAAAGACGCTGTGATTTTAGGCGCCATTGTTACATTTACCCATGTGATTTCAGTGCTTATACTGGGTATCATTATTTTATTCCTGTCAAATAAAATTCTTCCTGAACAGATTTATCCCTGGATCTCAATTTTTTCAGGAGTATTGATTTTTCTGGTAGGCTTGTTCCTCCTCGCAAAGCAGAGCCATTCACATGATCATAGCCATTCACATAACCATAGCCATCACACACACAGCCATGATGATGAAGATCATCACCCCCATGATGACCATTTCCATAACCATAACAGTTCCCAGGACCATCCCGGACATTTACATAACCCTTTAGATAATGATGCCGGCCGTATAGGGGAAAAAACACACCCTGGAAGCCTTGTTTCCCTCGGCGTAGCAGGAGGCATGGTGCCCTGTCCCTCTGCAATTGTTGTACTTTTAGTATCTGTAACGCTGAATAAAATAGTTTTAGGCCTGGCCATTATTCTGATTTTCAGCCTGGGACTTGCATCTGTTCTCATATCCATCGGTCTTTTAATTGTATCTGTATCAGATGTATCCTCAAGAATGGAACGGTTTGCTCCAATATTAAAAATTATGCCAAAAATCAGTGCAGGCATTATTTTGATATTAGGCATTTTTATCACCTTTCATGCAATGATTGAAGCTGGACTGATTTACGTAAGGATTTGACGACCATGAACCCTATCTGCATTTACCCTTGACAAAATACAGATGATGTATTAGGGCTTATGCCATGCAGCTCAGGTATATTAAGCTTATACAACGCGCATGAGACAAAACAACGTATATGAGACAAAAAGACAAAGCTTAAGAAACAAAAAAAATTTGTAATAAAACTTTTTTGAATTAAAGTTTTTTATATTTTTCGTAATTAAAGCTTGGCCCTTCTTTTCAAAATACAAGCTTATCCATTAAAACAAAGACAATACAATTAAAATAAAAAAATAACGCCTCAGCCAATAAACGGAATGGGTTACCTCTATTTCATATAAACGGCCATAAGATCTATCTAACGGCTCTAAGGCGGTTTCACATCACAACAAAAGATGGGCCTAAGACGTCTATTATTCTTAAAAAAGCTTTGCAGGAGTTTCATATAACGGCCATGAGGCGGATCTGGATTCAGGTCCAGGCCCGTTTCAAAGAATCAAAGATTCTGACAAAGTATGGGCCGAAGGCGCGAAGCCAATAAAAGTAATGGTTTACATTTTATTTCATATAAAAAAAAGCTGATTATAACGGATTTAGGGGAGACGTTTTAAATCCTCCTAAAGATGCAGAACA
>CAZLBE010000278.1:0-3941 GCA_964557635.1 uncultured Desulfobacterales bacterium | reverse complement strand
TATTAATATAAAAGGACTGCACACCTTCGTCTGCTTTTCCCTCCTGGTCAAGAATGGTGAGAAAGACCTCATCGTGATCTGTGTGTGTGCCGTCCGTTGCACAGGTGATTCGTTCGTTTTCCCTTGATAGAATTATATGATCTTCAGGATAAGTGGTTTTATTAATTTTTGATAAAAAGGAATAATCTGTGGCCCAGGCTGTCTTTGGCAGCCACATGCCTGAAATAAAAACAGCTGCGGCAACGATAATAAAGACTGTGTTTAAAAGTTTTATACGTCTAAAAGATCTGTTCATGTTTTTGTTTACTGTCTCCCTAAAGCGAGTTATGCCCGCAACCCATATGCCTGTCCCAAACAGGTTCTACCTGTCCAGGGTCAAATAATATAGACTCATCCTCCGGAAAAGCCCAAAGGTCAAAAAGGAGGATGAATCTATGCATGATTGGGAGAGTTTATCCCATGTGAGATGGGATTGCAAATACCATTTTATATTTGTTCCAAAATACAGGCAAAAAAAGTTGTAATGCCTGATCACATTTATAAGTGCCTCAAAATTTTTTTCCAGAGGGGTTTATAAAAGCAGTTTTTCAATTTTTACGGCTCCTACCTTAAATTCCGGGATTTTTGCAAGGGGGTCAAATGCATTGGAATCAGTTAAAATATTTGCAGGGCTTTCTCCAAAATGAATTGGCAGAAACACAGTTCCGGGCTTTACATTATCTGTGATCCTTGCAGGCACTTCCATATTTCCCCTTCTTGAGGTTAAAAGAACGGGATCATCGGTTTTTACTTTGAGATTTTCAGCATCAACCGGATTAATTTCCACGTAAGCTGTTTTCTGTTCCACATCAAGGTGTCTTGAGACACGCGTCATTGTTCCCGTGTGGAAATGGGCAAACATCCTTCCCGTGGTAAGGAGGAACGGATATTCTTCACAGGCATGCTCAGCAGGTTCTTTGAATTCTACAGCATGAAATTTTCCCTTTCCCCTTGCAAAGGATTCTTTGTGGAGATACTGTGTTCCGGGATGATCATGATCGGGGCATGGCCATTGAAGCCCATCAATGCCGAGCCTGTCATAGGTCATGCCTCCGTAGCTTTTTTCAGTCAGACCGGTCATTTCATTAAAAATTTCCTCGGCAGAAGAATAGGACATTTCATATCCCATTGCAGTTGAAAGCTTTGAAATGATTTCCCAGTCGGAAAGGGCATTTCCTGCGGGCTCCACAGCCTTGTTTATCCTTGCACACCTTCTTTCCGTATTGGTAAATGTGCCGTCTTTTTCAGCAAGGCAGGCAGATGCAAACACAACATCAGCAATCTGGGCGGTTTCAGACAGAAAAATATCCTGCACAACAATAAAATCAAGTTTTTTCAATGCATTGTTAAGATGGTTCCAGTCAGGATCGCTGAGTTTCGGATTTTCTCCTATGATATACATGGCACGGATTTTACCCTTGTCAATGGCGGCAATCATATCGGTAATTGTCATACCCGGTCTGTCTGTCAGTTCGCAGCCCCAGGCCTTTGAAAATTTTTTTAATACATCGGGATCTGAAACAGGCTGATATCCTGTAAAAACATTTGGCAGCCCTCCCATGTCGCAGGCTCCCTGGACATTGTTCTGTCCCCTTAATGGATTTACCCCTGCCCCATAGATGCCAACATTACCGCAGAGCATGGCAATATTGCAGCAGGATTTTACATTGTCAACTCCTGTTGTATGCTGGGTGATTCCCATGGCGTAGAGAAGGGCGGCAGGGGAATTCAATGCGTACATCTTAGCCATGGCATTGATATCTTTTTCACTTACCCCTGTAATTGCAGATACTTTTTCAGGGGTGTATTTTTCAAGATTTTTCCTTAAAGCTTCAAAATCTTCACATCTTTTTTCAATATAGTCCTCTGAATGCCAGTTGTTTTTTATTATGACATGCATCATGCCGTTTAAAAGAGCCACATCCGTGCCAAGACGGTGATTTACCGAAATATCGGCAAGCTTTGAAAGCTGGATCTCCCTTGGATCGGCAACAATAAGTTTTGCTCCTTTTTCCTTTGCCCTTATTATTCTTCTTGCAATAAGGGGATGACATGCGCTTGTGTTGGAGCCGATGACAAAAATTAATTTTGAGTCTTCAATTTCCGCAATGGAATTTGTCATTGCACCACTTCCAAATGCAGCGGCAAGACCTGCCACTGTTGAGGAATGTCACAGTCTTGCGCAGTGGTCAACATTGTTTGTTCCGATTGCTGCCCTTGCGAATTTCTGGGCAAGATAGTTTTCTTCGTTTGTGATTTTGGCAGATACCAGCACCCCTATGGAGTCAGGCCCGAAATCGTTTTTTATCCGGTTTAACTTTTTTGCAGTATGGTTTACAGCTTCATCCCATGTGGCCTTTGAAAATCTTCCGTCTTCTTTTATCAAAGGGGTTTTTAAACGCATGAAACTATTGATATATTCGTGGAGGTTCCATCCCTTGATACAGAGTTTTCCCTGATTGACCGGATGGGATTTAAGGGGCAGAGTGGAAATTATTTTGCCGTCAATAACTTCAAAAAGAACTCCGCATCCCGTGCCGCAGTATGAACATATAGATGGTACAAATTTGCAATTCATTTTAATGTTTTCCTAAATTATTTTTTAATAGGCTCTGGCTGTAAAGTAACTTTGTCCCCGATTATTGTAAAAGGTGATTTTTCCATGGTCATGCCCGGTTTATAGTCAAAAAGATCGGCAACGATTTCATTGACTTCTCTGTATAAAAGTCGCAGTGGAATTTCCGCAGGGCAGGCATCTTCGCATAACCCGCAGTCGATGCATCTTCCTGCCATGTGGACAGCCCTTACAAGATGAAAAATCGGCACTTCAGGAGGAAGACTTCCGGGTTTTACAAGATCGGGATGTTCAAGGGAACATTCACTGCAGAAACATACAGGACAGATATTTCTGCATCCATAGCATTTTATGCATTTGTTGAATTCATACATCCATTTTTCAAAACGGTTTTGATTGTCAAATTTTTCCATGAAATCAGATGGATCATCATTAAAATCAACGCCGTTTTGTTTTTTGTATTCTCCTGTTTTTTTCGGTTCAAGATAGGAACAGTCCCCATGATTTTTAAGCTTTGACGGGCAGCAGTTGATATCTATGGTTTCAATATTCTCTTTGTTAAGCTGATTCCATGTATAAAGAATATTTAAGGCGCGCTTGTTACAATCCCTTGCAATTAATCCGATTTTTGCATTTGGATTTTTTTTTGCGATGTGCGTTGCTGTTTTTTCAAGGGAATATCTGTTATCACTTATTTTAAGCTCTTTTAATTCTTTAATATTCTCCATTGTAAATCCATGGGGAATGAGATGGCCGGAAATTTCTCTGTATCCTAAAAAAATATCAATTTTTCCCTGTTCAAGCATCTGCTCAACTTTTTTGATAATATCCATTTTTTATCCGGCCTCCTGCATTGTTTCATTTTCAGCAGGGCTTATATCCTTAACGGGTTTTGTTCCGTTAACAGGTTTTACCGCTTCTGAGAATAGAGGATTTCTGCCTAAAGAACGTATTTTTTCCGTAAAATCCGTTACCACAGTGGTAAATTTTCCTGCTTCGGCAGAAGATATCCATTCAAGATGAAGTCTTTGCTCAAGCCCTGTAAATTTTAATAATTCCTGGGCAAACCTTATTCTTTTGATTGTCATATGATTACCGTACAGGTAATGGCAGTCTCCAATATGTCACCCGCCGACAAGAACGCCGTCTGCTCCGTCCTGGAAAGCTCTTAAAATATGATGGGGTGAAACTGTTGCCGAGCACATCACCCGTATGATTCTTATATTGGGCGGATACTGCATCCTGCTCACTCCTGCGAGGTCTGCCGCTCCGTAAGTGCACCAGTTGCACATGAAAGCTATTATTTTCGGTTCAAATTTTTCCGTTT
>CAZLBE010000277.1:0-3947 GCA_964557635.1 uncultured Desulfobacterales bacterium | reverse complement strand
TAGACGAATATGAGGCACTCTCCAAACATTTACATTATAAGCCGAATATTTACCAAAATTTAGTTTTATATCTAATGGTTGCAGGTGTTTTAATCGATATTACCGTTCTTTCTGTCTTTCAACAAAGTATGGGCCAAAGGCGCGTATGCCAAAACCCGCTTCGATATATGGAGTTTTTCATATAAAAAAACAATAGTAACAATTATTTTTACCGTTGCTGTACGGAAAATAATTTTTTCTGCATGATTTATTAAATCTTTTAATGTTTAAGGAGAAAAGATGTTTCATTCCCTGCAGGCTAAAATTCTACTTTTAAGCGGAGTGATTTTTATTGGTATAACAACCAGCATTATTTTTTTTACTCAAAGGGATGTTAAGAATGCGGTTTTAACCACAGAACAGAAAAATATAGAGAATATAAAAAAGATTATTTTGTTGAATGTTCAAGGAAAGTATCAGAATCTTTTGATTTCCAAGCTGACTTTTATAAAGAGGAGAAAAAAACAGTTAAAAAATACAAGTACTATTTTAAAACAGGCAATTAACATAATATGCCTGAACAATAATATTAAAAATGAGAATGATGCCAGAAAAACAGCCCTGACATGGCTTAATTCTCTTAATATATCATCAGGAGTTTTTCTCGCCGACAAGTCTAATAAGATTTTTTTTAATACAGATAAAAAATTTGAAGGCAGAGACCTTAACCAGATAAAAGATGTGAAAGCCAGACCTGTGTCATCAAGTATAAATAACGGCAAATCTTTTTTTGATAAATTTGCTGTGTTTTCATATAAAAATTCAAACAATAAGAAACTCGCCTATCTTGTGAAACTTTCCCAATGGGGATGGACACTTGGAATAACCAATGATATTTCCATGATAGAGGCGGAAAGCCAGAGTAAAATAAACGATATTATCAGGGTTATGAAAGAAAATTTTCAGCAGATTAAAATTGCGAAAACCGGAACAATTTTTCTGTTCAATAATTCAGGCAATATACTGATTCAGCCTTCGGAAAAATTTGCAAAATCAATTTCAAAGAATTTAATCGCGAAAATTATCAAATCACACAAAGATAATCTATTTTTAAGCCTTGTCCTTAACGGAAAAGAAATCAATGCTTATACAGCCCATATCAAAGCTCTTGACTGGTATATCTCGGCACTTGTACCGGTAGAAGAGATCAAAGCCCCTGCCAGCAGGCTTGCAGAGAGGCTTTCTGCAATTATCGGAGTTATTTTTTTGATAGGTTTTATCATATTGAACATTGCAATAAGAAGATTTGCCAGCCCTTTGAAATCATTAACACGGAAACTTAAAGATATTCCCAATAAAGATCTTACTGCTGAAGAATTTACTTTAAATCTTAAAAATGATGTTTACACAAAAAGAAAAGATGAAGTAGGGGCACTTGCAGCTTCCTTTATATATATGTTTCAGGAACTGCAGAAAAATATTAATCAACTGGTGGCAACAACCGTTGCAAAAGAAAAAATTGAAAGTGAATTAAATGTTGCAAGGGATATACAGCTTGGTATTTTACCCAAGATATTCCCGCCTTATCCGGAAAAGAAGGAATTTGACCTTCATGCTTATCTTGAACCGGCAAAAGAAGTTGGTGGGGATCTGTATGATTTTTTTCTCCTTGATGAAGATCACCTGTGTATTTCAATAGGAGATGTTTCGGGCAAGGGTGTTCCTGCAGCCCTTTTTATGGCTATTACCACAACGCTTATTAAGACATATTCCGAAATCAAACAACCCATATCTGAAATAATGACAAAAATTAATAATGTATTGAGTAAAGACAATCCGAACTGTATGTTCGTAACTCTTTTAATAGGGGTTCTTGACATCAGAACCGGAGAATTGAAGTATGCCAATGCAGGACACAACCCGCCTTTGATAAAGTCCGGTGACCGGATATTCTATCAACAAGGATTGAGCGGGCCCGTTGCAGGAGCCCTGGAAGATATTAAATTCAAAGAGCTTTCCCTGACATTGAAAAAAGGTGATACCCTCTTTCTTTATACAGATGGAGTGACAGAGGCAATGAATACGCAAAAAGAACTTTATTCTACTGAAAGACTTGAAAAGTTTATTGCATCTTCAGAGTGCACCAATGCAGAAGATGTCATTAAAGAAGTGAAAAATGATATAATAACCTTTGCAGGTGATGAACCTCAATACGACGATATAACAATGCTGTCATTGATATTTTTTGGCCCGGGTGTTGATAATTAACGAAGTTGATTTTGGAGGGAATGCATTGATAAAAGAAAACAGGCTGCAGGTCCTGCTGATTTTTGGTGGCAGATCTGAGGAACATAATGTTTCAATTGTTTCAGCAAGTAATATTATTTCACATTTTAACCCTGAAAAATATGATTTAAAATTATTATATATAACAAAAGACGGAAATTGGATTTTATGTGATAAATCCCGTTTTAAATTAAACTGTGATCTTTCCGAGCAGATTATACCGACCATTACCGGTGTTCCCGTTTTTTTGCCCATTGGTCGGGGGGAAGTCTCCCAAATTTACACAAAAGATACAGGCTTGCCTGTAAAAGTGGATATTGTTTTTACTGTTCTGCATGGAAGAAACGGCGCTGGCGGTATTATCCCCGGGCTATGGAAAACCGCGGGCATACCCTTTACCGGGCCTTCATTAACAGGAGGGGCAGTTGGTTTTGACAAGGATATCATGAAACGCCTTCTTACCGAGGCCGGTCTGCCGATTTGCAGGTATGTTGTAATTCATCAAAATGAATACACGGCATCATGCTTAGAGATTTTAAAAAAACAATTTAAAGCTCCGTTTTTTATTAAACCTGCTAACTCAGGATCATCACTTGGTGTTCATAAAATATATTCTGAATCCGATTTTGAGGGAGCGGTTGAAGATGTATTTACCTTTGACAATAAACTTATTGTTGAAGAATATATTGACGGAAGTGAACTTGAACTATATTGTTTTGAATCAGGGGATGAAATTATAACCAGTGTTGTCCGGCAGACCATAGTGGGAGATGAACATGATTTTTATACTTACGAAGCAAAATATGGTATAAACAACGGTAGTACGAACATTAAAAATATTCCTGCTGACATACCTGAGCAAGACTACAAAAAAGTAAAGAATTTGGCTGTCAAGTCTTATAAGGTGCTGGAAGGACGGGGAGAAGTAAGATTTGATCTGTTTTATTCAAAAGACAGACGAATTTATATTAATGAAATTAACACAGTACCTGCCCTTATGAGTGAACAAAGTCAGCCTTCACTCTGGTTGGGAACCGGAATATCCCAGGGCGATATTATTGACAGCATGATTGTATCAGCATTAAATGAGTGAAGGTTTAACTATTTTTTATAATATATTTCAGTATGTTTTTATAAGAAATAGATCTTAAATTACTAAACCTATTTCATTCTTTGTTGTGAGGCAATCTGGGCCAATCCAGATCGGCCTCATGGCCGTTATTGAGAAAAACCATGTGGTGGAAAACAGATTCTCTCATATATTTATTTTACGATAGAATTCTGCAATTGTCTTAACTCCTTATTTTGAATAAAAAAAGTATTTTCATGTGTACCCTGAAAAATCTGGAGTGCCTGTGAAACGATAATGAACAGTAAACCTAATCTCTGGGGGGTAGAGGACGGCTTTGTGACCAAGATTAACGCCAGTGGAACTGCGCTGGTGTACTCCACCACCTATTTGGGGGGAAGCGGCTCTGATATTGCTTATGGCATTGCTGTTGACAGCTCCGGCAATGCCTATGTCTTAGGATGGACAGGTTCATCGGACTTTCCCACTAAAAATGCGCTTTCCAATGTTTGGGGGGGATGCGACGGTTTTGTGACCAAGATCAGTGGAACAACAATCCCCGCCACCTACTATTATAGTCAAACCTCGAATTCCGGCTACATAGCCGAACCGG